>JBOFSK010000152.1:0-7767 GCA_051651505.1 Aeromonas sp. | reverse complement strand
GCGAAGTGCTTGGCCACGTGCGCCTTGTCACCGGCGATCTTGATGAACCAGTCGCGGGCGGTCAGGGCGTTGGTCATGGTCTCCTGAGTGGTGAAGGTCTTGGAGGCCACCAGGAACAGGGTGGTTTCCGGATCGATATTCTTCAGGGTTTCGGCGATGTGGGTGCCATCGACGTTGGAGACGAAGTGCATCTGCAGGTGGTTTTTGTAGGGACGCAGCGCCTCGGTGATCATTACCGGGCCCAGATCGGAGCCACCGATACCGATGTTGACCACGTGCTGGATCGCCTTGCCGGTGTAGCCTTTCCACTCGCCGGAGATGATCTTCTCGCAGAAGCCCTTCATCTTGGCCAGCACGGCATTCACTTCCGGCATCACATCCTTGCCATCGCACTCGACGGGGCGGTCGGAGCGGTTGCGCAGGGCCACGTGCAGTACCGAGCGGCCCTCGGTCATGTTGATCTTCTCACCATTGAACATGGCATCGATCGCGCTGCGAAGATCAGTCTCTTTGGCCAGATCAACCAGCAACTTGAGGGTATCTTCGGTGATCAAGTTCTTTGAGTAATCAACCAGAATATCGCCACCGAAGGTCAGGGAGAACTTGTCAAAGCGCTTCGGGTCCTGCGCGAACAGATCCTTGAGTTGAGTCTCTTTGTTTGCTGCAAAGTGGGCTTCCAGTGCCTGCCAGGCCTGGGTTTGGGTTGGATTGATATTTTTCATAGGATTCCTGAAATGCCAAGTTGTGTTTGAACCTTGCAGGCAAGGTCCCGCCAAACCTTATTATCCGAGCATTATAGCGAGCCGATCGGGTGGCCCGTGTAACAGATTTTTACCGATTGTCTTTTACCGCAATGGGTCACTGCCTGGAGCATATAACCAGAACATTGGGATTATGAGTCACGAAAGCAAGGCAGATATTGCGCTTGCTCATGATTGGGGCCAACCCTGAGGTCTGAAATTGTTTTCGGCTGATGCGCCGCAAGCGGCCTTATCTGTCGGCCAGAAACCACAATGCCAGCACGCAGGCTGGCATTGTTGATCGCATCAGATCGGGTATCAGGCCGGTGATTTTTGCATATGCATCACCATCTGCGGGAAAGGAATTTCGATCCCTTCAGCATCAAACGTGAGCTTCACTTTCTCGTGGAAGTCGAACCAGACACCCCAGTAATCAGCGGTGTTCACCCAGGGGCGCACTACGATATTGACCGAGGAGTCGGCCAGGGCCGCGACACCGATGGTTACAGCGGGGTCTTTCAAGATCCGTGGTTCTTCACTGATCAGTTGCTCTAGGATCTGCTTGGCTTTGAGCAGATCGGAGCAGTAGCCGATGCCGAAGGTCATATCGACGCGACGGGTATCCATCCGTGAGTAGTTGACGATGGTGCCATTAAGAATGGCGGAGTTGGGCACGACCACCATCTTGTTATCACCGGAGGTGAGGGTGGTGGTGAACAGCTGCACCGCTTGTACCACACCCGCAGCACCCGCAACCTCGATAAACTCGCCTGCCTTGATGGGGCGGAAGATGATGAGCAAGAAACCGGCAGCAAAGTTGGAGAGTGAACCTTGCAGTGCCAGACCGATGGCCAGACCGGCAGCACCGATAATGGCGACGAAGGAGGCTGTCTGCACCCCGACCCGGCCCAGCGCGGCGATCACCACGAACACCAGGATGGCGTATTTCAGGATACTGCCGACAAAATGGGTGATAGTCAGATCCAGCTTGCGAGCTTTCATGACTTTAATCACACCGCTACTGATCAGGTTGGCGGCGATATAGCCGATCAGCAGGGTGAGCAGGGCGGCAGTAATATTAACGGCATACTCGATCAGCAGGCCCTGGTTGTTGATAAACCAGGTCTGCGCTTCGGTAATGATCTCGGGTTCCATAGAGTGTCCTGTCAGGTTCTAAAGGTTGATAGCAGATAAGGTTAACATTGCAGCGCGACAATTAAGGTCGCATCTGGCATTCATTTTTTGTCATCAATCGTGGTTAAAAAAGCAGGGGACCTTGGCCCCCTGTTTTTATGCTAAATGGTAATCATCAGGATCAGCTCTGCAGCTGGCGGCCGAGATATGGCGACTGCCTCTCGCATCCAAAGGGGGCACGTATTGGTTGGCTCACTGTTGGGCTTAGCTTTGCAGTAATTGACTGCGAATAAATTGCCATTGATCCTCAAAACCCGCGGTCGGTTTAACTTTGAACTCTGAGCGGACAAATTGGCTAATGCGGCCTTCGGTGTAGGCCAGCAACAGATTGGCCAGCATGGTCTCGTCGAGCTGAAAGCCCTGACCTTCCCGCAGCCGCTTCTCGCGCAATACCTGCTTGATCTGGGTCTCCAGCTTGTCGAACAGGATGCTGATGCGATCCCGTAGTCGATCATGCTCCCCCAGCAAAGCATCACCGTTGAGGATACGGGTGATACCTGGGTTGCGTTCGGCGAATACCAAGAGCAGCTGCAGAATATGGTGACAGCGTGCCATGGTGTCCTTCTCTTCCGCCATGATCAGATTGACCCGTGACAGCAGGGAATCCTCGATAAAGTCGATCAGCCCCTCGAACATCCGCGCCTTGCTGGGAAAATGTCGATAAAGGGCGGCCTCAGAGACACCGACCTCGGCCGCCAGTCGGGCCGTGGTGATGCGCTGCCCCGGACTGGTCTCCAGCATATGGGCGAGCGCTTGCAGGATCTGATCGCGTCGACTCTGTTTCTGATTACTGCTTGCCATGGATTCCCCTAAATAAACAACGGCTTGATTCTATTATTAGGTACCGCCAACAGGGCTGGTATGGTCTGTTATTGGCGACCAGAGGAACCAAAACCGCCTTCACCCCGTTCGCTTTGATTGAACTCATCGACCAGTTGGAAGCTGGCCTGAACCACCGGCATGATCACCAGCTGGGCAATGCGCTCGCCAGGCTGCATGGTGAACTCATCCTTACCTCGGTTCCATACCGAGACCATCAGCTGGCCTTGGTAATCGGAATCGATAAGGCCGACCAGATTGCCCAGTACGATGCCGTGCTTATGGCCAAGGCCAGAGCGGGGCAGAATGGTTGCGCATAGGCTCGGATCCTGAATATGGATAGCCAGGCCGGTCGGTACTAGCGTGGTGTCGCCCGGCGCCAAGGTGATGGGCCCATCCAGCAGGGCGCGCAGATCCATACCGGCAGAGCCCGGTGTGGCGTAGGCAGGCAGCGGATAGTCGGTACCGATACGGGCATCCAGAATTTTCAGTTCAATTTGTGTGGTCATGAATAGTTCGTTTTTCAATGGGTTCTGGTGTGGGCGCCCCGCATGGGGTGCTTCATATGGGCGCCGTAAATAGTTCGTTGTGCAGTCAAGCGGCAGACGGTGTGTGGTGCCAGGCTGTGGCACTTAGCACCGGTAGTGGCGCGCAATCAGGGCGATCAGGTGACGGGCCAGTGTCAGCTTGTCGGCCAGTGGCAGCGGCGCCTGGCCCCCTGGCCAAAATACCGTCAGGGCGTTGTCATCGGCGTTGAAGCCCTGCCCCTCGCGGGACACATCGTTGGCAGCGATCATGTCCAGCCGCTTACGCTGCAACTTGTCGAGGGCGTATTGTTCCACATCCACGGTTTCGGCGGCAAATCCGACGGTGAAGGGTTTGTCTGCCAGTGCACCGACGGCCGCGATGATGTCGGGGTTCTTCACCAGCGTCAGCACCATCTGGTCGTTGTCGCCGGTTTTTTTAATCTTCTGGCTGGCCATCCGCTCGGGGCGATAGTCGGCCACCGCGGCGCAGCCGATAAAGAGATCGCACTCGCTGACCCGGCTCATCACCGCTTGGTGCATTTGCTCGGCGCTCTCTACATCGATGCGGTTGACGCCAGCTGGGGTTGCCAACGCCACCGGCCCGCTGACCAGCGTCACTTCTGCCCCCGCTTCACGGGCGGCGCGGGCGATGGCAAAGCCCATCTTGCCGGAGCTGTGGTTGCTGATGTAGCGCACTGGATCCAGCGCCTCGCGGGTTGGCCCTGCGGTCAGCAGCAGTTTTACGCCCGCTAGCAGGGGCTCGGCGGCCAGCTGCTGACAGCAGCGCTCGACCAGATCGAGGGGATCCAGCATCCGGCCCGGGCCCACGTCGCCACAGGCCTGGCTGCCGGCATCCGGCCCCCACAGCAGCATGCCGCGGCTGGCCAGGGTCTTGAGGTTGGCCTGGGTGGCGGCGTTGAGATACATCTGCTGGTTCATGGCGGGCGCCAGCGCGATAGGTGCCGGGGTCGCCAGACAGAGGGTGGTCAGCAGTTCGTCGGCCATACCGGCAGCCATCCGCGCCATCAGGTTGGCGCTGGCGGGGGCGATCAGTATCAAATCGGCCCACTTGGCCAGCTCGATATGGCCCATTCCTGCTTCGGCAGAGGGATCCAGCAGGCTGTAGGCGACGGGATGACCGGAGACCGCCTGCAGGGTCAGCGGGGTGATGAACTCTTTGGCGGAGCGGGTCATCACCACCCGCACCTCTGCCCCCTGATCTTTTAAGCGACGTACCAGCTCGGCACTCTTGTAGGCGGCGATCCCGCCGCTGACACCCAACAGGATGCGTTTATCGGCCAATCTCATCTGTTGTTTCTCTATCCGGCTCATTCTGACTGGTCGGCTAAGATACCACAGGCAAGGAGTGACGGCAGGGATTGCCATCAAGGGGGCTGGTCGGGGCGCGCTTTTTTTAGTTATTTTTTTGCAGCAGGGATGAAGGAGAGGCAAATGAGCATCAAGGAGTGGCCGGAAGATGAACGACCTAGGGAGAAATTGTTGCGTCAGGGGCCCGCAACGCTCTCTGATGCCGAGCTGCTGGCCATTTTTTTGCGCACCGGGGTTAATGGCCTGAGTGCGGTGGATCTTGCCCGCAACCTGTTGAATCAATTTGGTTCGTTGCGCAGTTTGTTGGGGGCAGATCAGCAGGCGTTTTGCGAAGCGCATGGATTAGGGCCGGCCAAATATGCCCAGCTGCAGGCGGTGCTGGAGATGGCCAGGCGTTATTTGGCGCAACAGCTGCAACGGGGTGATGCCCTCAGCTCACCCCAGCTAACCCGGGACTATTTGCAAGCTCAGCTGCGGGATCGGCCAAGGGAGGTATTTGCGCTGTTATTGCTCGATAACCAGCACAGAGTCATTCAATTTGTTGAACTTTTTTACGGCACCATCGATTCTGCCAGCGTTTGGCCCAGAGAAATCGTCCAGATCGCCCTCAAACATAATGCAGCCGCCGTCATTCTGGCGCATAATCACCCGTCCGGCGTCGCCGAGCCCAGTAGGGCCGACCGCCAGATCACGGATCGGATCGCGGCCGCTTTGGCCCTGATCGATATCAGAGTGCTGGATCACTTGGTGATCGGTGACGGCATCACGGTTTCTTTTGCCGAGCGTGGTTGGTTATAACTATGCTCTCGCTCCGTATTAGTTGATCTTTGATCACGGATGCTGTATAAAATGCCGCCTTCTGTTTGCCCCGCAATCGAAGGCCAGCGGGGCAGATATTTGCTCGAGCAATGAAGTAAGATTTGGAGAGACTGACATGTCTAGAGTATGCCAAGTAACCGGCAAGCGCCCGGCAGTTGGTAACAACCGTTCGCACGCTAACAACGCGACCAAGCGTCGTTTTCTGCCGAACCTGCACACTCACCGTTTTTGGGTTGAGGGTGAAAAACGCTTCGTAAGCCTGCGCGTATCCGCAAAAGGCATGCGTATTATCGACAAGCGTGGCGTTGAAGTGGTTCTGGCTGAACTGCGCGCCAGCGGTGTTAAGGTATAAGGAATTAGATCATGGCTAAAGGTATTCGCGATAAAATTCGTCTGAACTCCAGCGCCGGTACTGGTCACTTCTATACCACTACCAAGAACAAGCGCACCATGCCCGAAAAAATGGAGATCAAAAAGTTTGATCCTGTTATTCGTCAGCATGTGATCTACAAGGAAGGCAAAATCAAGTAATTACTTGATGCTGCATTCCCAAAAACCCGGCTTCGTGCCGGGTTTTTTTATGCGTCGAATTCAGTACACTGCCATCGCGAAAGGAGGCTTGCCATGTTCAAATTGAGTCGCAAGGGCTGGAATAATGTGATCATAGTGGCGGCATTGGCGGTGATCACTCTGTTGCATCGACTGGATAATGCCCAGCAGGAAAACAGCGCCACGCGAGTGAGATCCTTGCTCCCGGAGGCGACCGTAGTGCTCACCTGGCAGGGGCCGAGCTGGCAGATTGAGCGAGTGGGTCAGGGGTGGCGTAGCGGCGCACAGCTGGGGCTCGACAGCACACAACTGGCCGCACGTCTCGAGCGCTGGCAACGCTGGCAGCTGTCGCCCGCAGAGGCGCTAGGCGGTGTGCCGGCCACCTTGAAGGTGTGGATTGCCGGTCAGCACGACCCGGTGGAGATCGCTCTTTATCAAGACCGCGGACAATATGCCGCGCGCTTGCCATCCGGGATCTGGTTGAGTTTGAGCGCCGAACAGTATCGGGATTTGTTGCGTCCTGCTCCCTGAGCTCTTTTATTGTTGCGAGGTCTGTATGCCTGAATTGCCAGAAGTGGAAGTCAGCCGGCAGGGGATAGCCCCCTGGCTCAGCGGGATCAAAGTGACCCGGGTGGTGGTGCGCGATGGCCGCCTGCGCTGGCCGATCCCCGGTGAAATTCAGGAGCTGGTGGGCCTCACTATCGAGCGGGTGTGTCGCCGAGCCAAATACCTGTTGCTGGAGACCGATTTCGGCACTGCCATCCTCCACCTGGGGATGTCGGGCAGTCTGCGGGTGCTGGATATCGGCACCCCGGCCGAGAAGCACGACCATGTGGATATCGAGCTGGAGAATGGCAAGCTGCTGCGGCTCAACGATCCCCGTCGCTTCGGTGCCCTGCTGTGGACTCGCGAACCGGCGCTAGCTCATGCGCTATTGGCCAAATTGGGGCCGGAGCCACTTACCGACGCCTTCAATACCGATTACCTGCGCGGGCGTGCCAAGGGGCGCAGCACCGCCATCAAGCAGTTTCTGATGGACAATCAGGTGGTGGTCGGGGTGGGCAATATTTACGCCAACGAGGCGCTTTATGCCGCTGGTATCCACCCTAAACGGGCCGCAGGCAATATCAGTGGTGAGCGGCTGGATACCCTGGTGGCCGAGATCAAGCGGGTGCTGGCCGAGGCCATTCGTCAGGGCGGCACCACCCTCAAGGATTTCACCAGTGCCGATGGCAAACCGGGCTATTTCGTGCAGCAGTTGCAGGTGTATGGCCGGGGCGGCCAGCCCTGTTTTCACTGTCACTCAGTGCTGACCGAGCTGAAAATAGGTCAGCGCACCACGGTTTTTTGTGCTCATTGCCAGCGTTAGATGACGATGGCTCCGCAGGATGGGCTCGCTACCCGTTGATGAAACAACAAGGGCTACCCCAGGGTAGCCCTTGTTAGTTATGGCTGTGACGGTGCTTAGCCGCGCTGTTTGGCGGTGATGGCATGCGCCACCAAGGGATCGACAAACTGGCGGATGTCACCACCGTGCAGTGCCACCTCTTTCACCAGGGTGGAGGAGATGAAGGAGTTCTCCTGTGCCGGGGTGAGGAAGACACTCTCAAGCTCTGGCATCAGGCGGCGATTCATGTTGGCCAACTGAAATTCGTACTCAAAGTCGGAGACAGCGCGCAGGCCGCGGATCAGTACGTTGGCCTGATGTGCTTTGGCAAAATCCACCAGCAGGCCGGAGAAGCCGACCACCTTGACGTTGGGCAGGTGGCGGGTCACTTGCTGGACCAGTT
>JBOFSK010000151.1:0-1880 GCA_051651505.1 Aeromonas sp. | reverse complement strand
GGCGCAGGTAAAGGCGGTCTCGGGATCGATTGCCTGCACTTTCTGCCCCAGCATCCGGGCAATGGTGGCGACCTGAAACGTATCGGTCCAGAACTTGTGCTTGTTGAAGCTGGGGGGGGGCCTTAAACGAGCCGATGATGCCGGCGGCAACCACCACCGAGCGCAGTCGGTTAAAGCCGAGCCGGATGGCCGCCTGTTCGATAGAGGTCACGTCGTTGCCCCGGCGGATGGCGGCCGAGTTGGCCATCCGCAGCACCTTGACGCTGATCACCTGATCCATGGCGATTTTGGCTGCAATCTGACTGATATCGGTACTTTCATCATTGAAGCTCAGCATTAACTCATGCAGCAGCTGGGGAATAGTGGGGAGTTGTTTGATCTTGTCAAACAGGCATTCCATCGACATGGCTGAGGCAGCCTCCATTGCAAATACTGCCTAGTATTGTGCCACAGCGAGCTGGCGGGTTGTTGCTTGTGATGAGGGTTTATGAAGATTAAAACACCCAGTCGCGCAGGGTATATTCCAAACGATGCTGCTTGCCCTGCAGCAGCAGAGATTGCGTGGAGCCACTCAGGGTTGCCCCCTCGGTTAGGGTAGTTAGAACAGCTCGCTCGATGGTGTCCAGCGGCGGCATACAGGCCATCTCGGTGCTGCCCATGCTGGTAACCCACAACCTGTCATCATCCAGATGGCCCTGACCGAAGTAGCGGTTGCAGCCGGCGATACCGTTAACGGTGAAGTGTTCGCCAATTTCAAGATCCGGGGCGTTGTCACGGGGGCCATTGACCGGTTGGCCATCCAGCTTGCTCAGCACCCAGTGGCGATGTTGCAGATCCTGCTGGACAAAGGTGGTCGAGCTGCAGCCAGCGAGCAGTAACAGGGGGATCAGCAGCAATGACAATCTGGGCATGAGGAGGCTCCGGTTGGGGGAGTGTCAAGAATACCCGTTTTATCGGTCCCGGAGCAGGGCGAGAGAGAGGGCGACCGACCGCTTCTGTCGCCCTGGTATGGGTATCCCTGTCGCTAACAGGCAACACAGTGAGAGCCTTGCCTGTTAGCTAGCGTGGTAATGAGGCGCACAACCCCTTGGCATAACGAGCAAGGCCCGCAGCAATGGAACCGACCTCATCACCCCCTCAAGCGGGGAGTGATGAAGCTGCTTGCGTTATCTCAGGGATCAGTTGGCGAACAACCGCTCGGCATAACGGGCAAGGCCGGCAGCGACCGAACCGAAGTCATCCCCCCCCTCGAGCGGGATAGCCGGGAGTTTCTGGCGGATAAAGCTGGCGATCAGCGGCGAGCGGGCGCTACCGCCGGTGACGAAGATGCGATCCGGCTGCACCCCGGCATTGGCAATGGCTTCATCCATCAGCTCGCCAATTTTCTCCAGCAGCAGGGCCGAGGCGTTGGCCAGTTGCTCGCGGGTCAGCTCCGCTTCCAGCCCTTTTTCCAGCTCGGCCAGCGACTGGCGATTGAGCGCCTGCTCCGAGAGGGCGATCTTGCCCTGCTCGGCGCGCCATACCAGCTGGTGGCTTAACTTATGGGCCCGCAGGTTGGCCAGGCGCTTGAGCTTGCTGCCGGGCTGGCTGTCGAGCTGCAGATCCTGCAGCTGGCGGGCGGTATCGAGGCTGTAGAAGCGGCTCTGGGCGCTGACGTCGTTGATGGCGGCAGCATCCCAAAATAGCGGGTGGGGCAGCGGCTTGCCGGTCTTGAGGGTCTCGTGCATGCCCAGTAGCGGCATCATCCCCTCCACTGTCAGGCGGATATCAAAGTCGTTGCCACCGATCCGTTGGCCGCTGTGGCCGAGCAGATCGCCGCTGCGATCCAGCTGGTCGCGGTAGCTGGGGCCCATCCGCAGCATGGAGCAGTCGGTGGTACC
>JBOFSK010000150.1:0-4803 GCA_051651505.1 Aeromonas sp. | reverse complement strand
ATCTTGCTCATTGTCTTTCCTTACCTAGGATAAACTGAAAACTCTACTTAACGCTGTCACGCACTTCGCGGACATACTCGGCAAGAAGTGATTCTTGCTCGTCAGTCAGAGCTAGGTTGTTAATAAGTTCCGGCCTTCTCTGCCAGGTTCGTCCGAGCGATTGCTTGAGACGCCAGCGCCGAATCACTTCGTGATTGCCGCTTGTCAGCGCCTCGGGCACCGCCAATCCATCCAACACCTCTGGCCGAGTGTAGTGGGGATGATCCAGCAAGCCATCCGTGAAGGAGTCTTGCTCGGCGCTGGCCTGATCGCCCAAGACCCCGGGGACCAGACGCGAAACCGCATCGATCAGGGTCATGGCAGGCAACTCGCCACCACTTAACACGTAATCTCCGATAGACCACTCTTCGTCGACTTCGGTTTGGATCACGCGTTCATCGATACCTTCGTATCGACCGGCAACCAGAATCAATTTCTGATTGGTCGCCAACTCGGTTACGCCTGCTTGCGTCAGCTTGCGTCCCTGAGGAGAGAGATAGATGACTTTCGCCCCGTCTCCCGCCGCTTGCTTGGCTGCATGAATCGCGTCACGCAGCGGCTGAACCATCATTAACATGCCGGGCCCACCACCATAAGGACGATCATCGACCGTACGGTGTTTATCGTGGGTAAACTCCCGGGGGTTCCAGCACTCAATCTGCAGCAGGCCACTCTTGACGGCCCGACCCGTTACCCCGTGCTCGGTAATGGCTCGGAACATTTCAGGGAAGAGGCTAATGACCCCAATCCACATAAGAAACCTCCGGCACCCGTATTAGCGCGGGAAACTAGAAACCAGGATCCCAATCAACTTCGATTGTTCGAGCAGTTAGATCAATATGCTTGATCACCTGCTCTTCCAGGAACGGAATCAACCGCTCCTTTGCACCAAAGGCATCTTTTACATTGGCCTCAACCACCAACACATCGTTGGAGCCGGTTTCCATCAATTCGGTCACCTTGCCCAGGTCGTACCCCTTGGTGGTCATCACGGAGCAACCAATCAGGTCACGCCAGTAGAACTCACCTTCAGGCAACGCAGGCAATAGATCGGCGGGTACGCCAATCTCGACATTGGTCAATGCCAGGGCATCTTCGCGCACATCGATACCATCGAGTTTGCAGATCAGACCCTTGTTGTGACGCTTCCAGGCCGAGACCTTGAGTTCACGCCACACCCCGTTCTGACTAATCAGCCAGGGGTTGTAATCGAAAATCGCTTCGGCAACATCGGTGAAGGAGTTCACTTTAAGCCAACCCTTGATGCCATAAACGGTACCCAGGGTGCCCAGAACTATAGGTTTTTCCACCTTAACTCCTTACCGTTTGGCTGATTAAGCAGCTTTAGTAGCGTCTTTGATCAGCTTGGCAACGCGGTCAGAAACAGCGGCACCAGTAGCAACCCAATGCTCGATACGAGCCAGGTCCAGGTTCAGCTTTTCAGCAGAACCAGAAGCAACCGGGTTGAAGAAACCAACGCGCTCGATGAAGCGACCGTCACGGGCGCAACGGCTGTCAGAAACTACTACCTGGTAAAACGGACGCTTTTTCGCGCCACCACGTTGTAAACGAATGGTTACCATATCGTCCTCATTAACATCTAATGAACAAGGCCCGCAAACACGCGGACCCTAGCTTAAAATAAGCCGCGTAATTCTACTTGGATTCGTAATAATTGCAACCAAGCCAGCCATTTTTTGCGCAGAATGCCAATACAAAGGGCCTGCCAATGGCAGACCCTGATAGATGCAGCACCCAGATTAGAACGGGCCGCGACCACCACCGAAACCGGGGGGCATCATGTTCTTCATCTGACTCATCATCTTGCGCATGCCGCCCTTGCCAGACATCTTCTTCATCATCCGCTGCATCTCGGTGAACTGCTTGAGCAGCTTGTTCACATCTTGCACCTGCATGCCAGAGCCTGCGGCAATCCGGCGTTTGCGCGAACCTTTGATGAGATCGGGATAGGCACGCTCCTTGGGCGTCATGGAGCTGATAATGGCTTCCATCCGCACGGTCAGCTTGTCATCCATCTGATCCTTGACGTTATCCGGCAAGCCGGACATGCCGGGCAGCTTGTCGAGCATCCCCATCATGCCGCCCATGTTGCGCATCTGTACCAGTTGCTCGCGAAAGTCTTCCAGATCAAATCCCTTGCCACTCTTGACCTTGTCGGCCAGCTTGGCGGCTTTCTCTTTATCAACGTTGCGCTCCACTTCCTCGATAAGCGACAGCACATCGCCCATGCCGAGAATGCGGGAAGCGAGACGATCCGGGTGGAAGGGCTCCAGCGCATCGGTCTTCTCACCCATACCGATAAATTTGACCGGCTTGCCGGTGATGTGGCGCACCGACAGGGCGGCACCACCACGGGCATCACCGTCCGCTTTGGTGAGGATCACACCGGTGAGCGGCAACGCTTCGTTGAACGCTTTGGCAGTGTTGGCGGCATCCTGACCGGTCATGGCATCGACCACGAACAGGGTCTCGACCGGCTTGATGGTGGCGTGCAGATGCTGGATCTCAGTCATCATTGCACTGTCGACGTGTAGACGACCGGCGGTATCGACGATCACCACGTCATAGAACTTCTTGCGCGCCTGATCGATAGCGGCAGTGGCAATGTCGACCGGCTTCTGGCTGGCATCGCTCGGGAAGAAATCAACGCCGATGTCGCTGGCCAGGGTCTCCAGCTGTTTGATCGCCGCAGGGCGATAAACGTCGGCACTGACCACCAGCACCTTCTTCTTGCTGCGCTCTTTGAGCAACTTGGCCAGTTTGCCAACCGTGGTGGTCTTACCCGCACCCTGCAGACCCGCCATCAGGATGATAGCGGGCGGCTGGGCCGCCAGATTGAGCTGCTCGTTAGCCTCCCCCATCACGGTGACCAGCTCACCGTGCACAATCTTGATGAATGCCTGGCCCGGGCTCAGGGATTTGGCTACTTCCTGCCCGACGGCACGCTCTTTGACGCGCGCCACGAAATCACGCACCACCGGCAGGGCGACATCCGCCTCGAGCAGCGCCATGCGGACTTCGCGCAGGGTTTCCTTGATGTTCTCTTCGGTCAAGCGACCACGGCCACTGACATTGCGCAGAGTGCGCGAGAGTCGTTCAGTCAAATTCTCAAACATGACGGATTCCGGTTCTTGGCGTAATAAATGACGGGCATTATAACCCAGTGCGAGCGCGAGGACGATTATTCACCGCGCGGCAGATAGTGACCTTGTTCCTATATATGGGCAGAACGGCGCCCGTACAACTGGCGAGCACTTCTCGTGCAAGGTATACTGGTTCTCTTACCCCCAAAAGCTTATTTAACAACGACCTGGTTATGATCGTGATCTCTGTTCTGGCCCTGGCGTTCTACCTGCTGGCCATCATCGCCTCCTTGCATCTGTTGCTGAACGCCAAGCCTATAGGGCAGGGTGCCCTGTTTGCTTGCATCGGATTGGCCCTGATCGCCCATGCCAGCATCCTGGGGTCAGAAATATTGCAAGGTTCAGGTCAAAATTTGAGCATGCTCAACGTCGCCTCACTGGTGAGCCTGATTATCAGCTGCTTCATGACCAGCATCACCCGCAGGTTTAACGGCTGGATCCTGTTGCCGGTGGTGTACAGTTTCTCGGCCCTGCTGTTGGCGGCCAGTGCCCTGATCCCGGGACGTTACATCACCCATCTGGAGGCCCACCCCCAGCTACTGCTGCATATCGGTCTGGCCCTGATGGCTTATTCGGTATTGATGATTGCCTGTCTGTTTGCCCTCCAGCTCGCCTGCTTAAACAAACAACTTAAATCAAGAAAAATCAGCAACTTGCCAGCCATGCCACCACTAATGACGGTAGAAAAAAGATTGTTCCAATTGATTTCTGCTGGCGTACTGTTATTGACGTTTTCCATTGCCTCTGGCCTATTCTTCCTCGAAGATATGTTCGCTCAGGGAAAATCCCACAAGGCGGTGCTCTCCATCCTGGCTTGGTGCGTCTACGTGCTGCTGCTGTGGGGCCATCACACCTATGGCTGGCGTGGACGCAAGATCATTACCTTGAGTTTGATTGGCAGCGTCATTTTGACGCTGGCCTACTTTGGCAGCCGCTTCGTCAAAGAAGTACTATTGAGCTGATCGCGACCCTTTTTGCCACACTTTTTGTAACACTACCCACAGGAGCCCTTTTTGGACAGCATCTCAACGAGTACATTACTCATTGTTCTCGTTATCTTGATCTTCTTATCTGCCTTTTTCTCGAGTTCCGAAACTGGCCTGATGTCCATCAACCGTTACAAGCTCAGACATTTAGCTCAGACCAAACACAAAGCCGCTCGCCGTGTTGAGCAAATGCTGGCCCGCCCTGATCGCCTGTTGGGGCTGATCCTCATCGGTAACAATCTGGTCAACATCCTCGCCTCGGCCATCGCCACTATAGTGTGCATCCGCTTGTTTGGTGATCTCGGCGTCGCTATCGCCACCTTTGGCCTCACTCTGGTAGTACTGATCTTTGGTGAAGTGACTCCCAAGACCCTGGCGGCCATGTACCCGGAAAAAATTGCCTATCCGGCGTCCTGGATCCTCAAAGGGCTGATGGTGCCGCTCTCACCATTCGTATGGTTGATCAACGGCATCACCAGCGGTTTACTCAAGTTGCTGAAGATCAACCCTAACAAGGATGACTCGCTCAATACCGAGGAGCTGCGCACCATAGTGAACGAGGCGGGCAACCTGATCCCAAAACGCCATCAGGAGATGCTGATCAGCATCTTGGA
>JBOFSK010000149.1:0-1030 GCA_051651505.1 Aeromonas sp. | reverse complement strand
CCCGGTGCCTTTGGGAAAACCAAATGATTGTTGCCGCTTTCTTTACACACTGGTGCATTTAACAAACTCACAAACATCAGTGTGTATTTATCAAATGTTTTTTTTTGTTAGTAATTAATTTAAATGACTGAAACATAATTTTTATTTGTTTGAAAACACTGAACATAGGCTAAAAGCAATGAGTGCGTGTGCGTCTATCTGGCTCAGCGCCAGACAAGGCGCAAAAGCACGTTTGAATTTAGCAGTGAAAGTTTAAATACACCGGAGATCGGGAGTTTTGAGGGGTTGGAGTGGGTCAAATTGAATTTGAGGTGGCACAAATCAGATCGGAGGGGTACCCCTCGGTTGAAATCGCATTCGGTTTAGTTTTTCACGTTTAAAATCGTATTCCAGGGGTGAAGGGGTTAGTCCATCAGATCAATGCAGGGGGGGCTTCAGGATGTCGTAGGGGGGCTAAACCCCCCCAAGCCCCCCCTTGACGCCGGGCCTGTATGTGTGTCTTTTGCCCCATGCTGGTGAGCCTTTTACCCCGTGGTTGTGAAACACAAAACTCACTTGCATGATTTTATTGTGAAATTGTTATTTTTTTTATGTTAATCAGGTCAATTTTGATCAAGAACAATGCACTGTGGCTTTAATCCAGCGTAAGCGGCGCAGCAAAAATAGACTCGGCGCCGAAACGATCGCGGCACTGCCGCTTCTGCTCTGCTCCTGCTACGCGCTGCCGCGCCGCCACTGCGTGCGGTGTGAATGCTCTAATCTGTTAACATGGGCGCCGAAAAAAATACGCGCTGCTTACGTCCTCTTACGCGTGCAGTGTGAAACCGGCGTTATGCTGCCTCAGAAGGCTGTCCGAAATCAGTTTCAAAAGATGCCTTCTTGCAAAAACGCTGCCTGCGAAGTCATTGCCTGATAAGGCAGCGAGGCAGCAAGTCAGCTGCCTAGGCTTTCGGACGCAGCCGATATCAGAAAACTAGAAATGGACACTTTGGACTGTGCTGTGGCCATAGTCACACTGTCAAATTTTATA
>JBOFSK010000148.1:0-3253 GCA_051651505.1 Aeromonas sp. | reverse complement strand
CATGATCTTGGCGGCATCGATCGGGTTGATGTCGAGGTAGTAGAACAAAATGGCCGACACCAGGAAGGCCAGCAGGATGTTGACCGCAGACAAAACGCCCACGGAGACCCAGGCAGGAATACGGACTTGGCTCATCAGTGGGCCTCCTTGGCGACGCCAGACAAACCAGCAACGTCGTCCGGCACTATGTTCGCCATCATCAAACCAATGGTGCGCTCATCAGCCTTGGCACCATCCAGTTCGCCGACGATGCGACCATCGGCAATCACCAGGATCCGGTCAGCGAGGCTCATTATCTCGTCCAGCTCCACCGACACCAGCAGCACCGCCTTGCCCTTGTCGCGCATGGCGATGATCTGCTGGTGGATATACTCGATGGCACCGATGTCGACCCCGCGGGTCGGCTGACCGATCAACAGCACATCCGGGTTCTGCTCCACTTCACGGGCGATCACCAGCTTCTGCTGGTTGCCACCGGAGAAGTTAGCGGTCTTGTGATCGGGATGGGGCGGGCGCACATCCCACTTCTCCATCTTGGCCTGACAATCCTGCTGGATCGCCTCCTTGTTCTGCAGCCACCCCCGGTTGTATTGCGGGCGACGGTGATAACCGAGGATAAAGGCCTCTTTCGCCTCGAAGCGGTTGATCAGCCCCATCTTGTGCCTGTCTTCCGGCACATGGCCAAGGCCATAGTTACGCACCTGCTCGGGATCAGCCGGATGCTCGGCGCTCACCTTGTTGATCCCGCTCTGGCTGCTGATGGTAAAGCTACCCTTGCTCGGTTTGATGATGCCGCCAAGCAGGCTGAGCAACTCGGACTGGCCGTTGCCAGACACGCCAGCGATGCCGACCACTTCACCGGCCCGCACCTCGAAGCTGACCGATTTGACCCGCTCCACCTTGCTGGCGTCGAAGTAACTGAGCCCCTCGACCTTGAGCTTGGCCTCCCCCGGTTGGGTTGGCCCTTTATCGACCTTGAGCCGCACCTTGCGACCCACCATCAGCTCGGCAAGTTGTTCCTTGTCGGTATCCTTGGTGGCAACGTGGGCCACCATCTCGCCCCGGCGCATGATCGAGACCTGATCGGTAATGGCCATGATCTCCCGCAGCTTGTGAGTGATGAGGATGATGGTCGCCCCCTGATCCCGTAGCTTTTTCAGCACCTCGAACAGATGATCTGCCTCTTGCGGGGTCAGCACCCCGGTCGGTTCGTCGAGGATCAGGATGCGGGCGCCGCGATAGAGCGCCTTGAGAATTTCGACCCGCTGTTGCAGGCCCACCGGCAGATCTTCGACCTGCTCGTGCAGCGGCACATCGAGGCCATAATCCCGCGCCAGCTCGCCCAGCAGCTTTTCGGCCGCCGCCACGCTCTGCTGAAGGTGCCAGCCATTCTCAGCGCCGAGGATGACGTTTTCCAATACCGTGAAGTTATTGACCAGCATAAAGTGCTGGTGAACCATGCCCACCCCTGCGGCGATCGCATCCTGGGAGCCATGGGGTGTAAACGGCTTGCCATCGATCAGCATCGCGCCTTTGTCGGCATGGTAGAAACCATAAATGATGCTCATCAGCGTCGATTTGCCAGCGCCATTTTCGCCGACAATGCCGTGAATGCTGCCTTTACGAACCTGAAGGTCAATCTGCTTGTTGGCGTACACCTCGCCAAACCGCTTATCGATACCTCTTAACTCGATGGCATAGTGATCTGTCTGGTCCATGAAGCAGTCCTGCGTATCATGAAGAGAGACGAAAAACCGGCCCGTGCGGGCCGGTCAGTGGGTTGCGCGTCGTTGCGACTATCGGATCAGTATGTGCAGGCGTTATCGCTCATATAGTCATGAACCTTGACCTTGCCAGCAATAATGTCAGCCTTGATAGCCTCTACCTTGGCTTTCATTTCCGGAGTGATCAGGGTCTGGTTATGCTCATCGAGCGCCCAATCCACCCCGCCCTCGGCCAGACCCAGGTTCTTGATGCCCGGCTTCCACTCGCCCTTGGCAGCATCATCCCAAGTCTGGTAAGCGGCCAGCCCCACCGACTTGACCATGGAGGTCAGCATGGTGCCCGGCTGCAGGTGGTTCTGGTTAGAATCCACACCGATGGCCAACTTACCTTCATCTTTCGCGGCCTGATAAACGCCAATGCCGGTACCGCCAGCGGCGGCATAGACCACATCAGCACCCTTGGCAAACTGAGACTTGGCCAACTCGGCACCCTTGGCCGGATCGGCAAACGCCGCTGGGGTTGATCCCGTCATATTCTGGAACACATCGATCTTCGGATTGACGTACTTGGCGCCCTGCTCATAACCGCACTGGAATTTGCGGATCAGCGGGATATCCATACCACCGACAAAACCAACCTTGCCGCTCTTGGAAGCGATGGCCGCCAGCGCCCCCACCAGGAAGGAACCTTCATGCTCCTTGAAGATGACAGACTGGACGTTCGGCTTGTCGACCACCATGTCGATAATGGTGAACTGGGTGTTCGGGAATTCGGTCGCCACTTTCTCGACAGCAGAGCCCATGTTGAAACCAACCGCCACGATCGGGCCGTTGCCACGGCTGGCCAGACGGCGCAGACCCTGCTCACGTTGCGCCTCATTTTGCGGTTCAAACTCACGAACCTTGACACCCTTGTCCTTGTTGTAGAGCTCGACACCGTTGCGAAACACCGCCTCGTTGAATGATTTATCAAATTTGCCTGCGGTATCATAAATCACCGCAGGCTCAACAGCCGCCTGGGCAGAGAGGGCGCTGAGAGTAAGAGCGGCCACGGTGGCCAGCTTGAGCACTTTAGTCACGATCGTATCCTTGATTGTTGTTCAGTGAGGAAACTTGCTTACCTGCCTGGGCAGGGGATCTAGCACGCAGGGTTACTCTAAGTCAGCCCCGATGCGGGTCAAGCAGATGATAAGGGAAAAACGATTGCGCTAACGATTTGAATTTATTGCAAACAAGACTATAAGTGATTGTTTTTAAGTGGCTTTTCAGTGTTTTATGCTAATGATCTCCACTCGGAATTACATTTCCTTTATTGTTCAGTGCGTTACTGCCTATCCGCTCCTTACCTGACGATCAGATCAGCCACCAGTTCATCCGTGAGCTCTCAGTATTCCACGCCAGCAAACTCGCTGATTGCCCCCTCCTCTGTGTTTGGATTTGGTCTGACAGGGGGGATGGCCGTATAATCGCCGCCTGTATAAATAAACAGGAGTGGTGATGGACGTTTCAACCCTGCTCGACGGGCTCAA
>JBOFSK010000147.1:0-1383 GCA_051651505.1 Aeromonas sp. | reverse complement strand
TCAACTTGAGGCCACCCGGGATGGCGGCAGGCAGGAAAATGAGGGACCCGGCGGGAATAACCTGCTCACCGCTATCAGTAAGCAGGATCCCCCCCTCGTCGTGACTCACCATCAAGATATGAAACTCGGGACGGTTACGGCAGATCAGATAGTGATCCCGCAGGCGGGAGAGGCCGGTCAAAAAGATGCCCGCCTCACCGAGCAGAGGCAAGCCCTCCCGCCCCAGCATCCGCTCTTCACAGCCAGGGGCTATCTCCAGACACTCGCGCTCAAATGCCATAGCACCTCAATGTGATAGTTTTGCACAATAAACCCGAGAGGCACACACAGTCACCCCCTCCCCTTAAGCGGTTATCATAGCCATGATTAATCTCGATTTTCACATACTCGGTCAACTTAAATGAATTATTGGCAAGCGATTTTAAAACAAACCTCTGATCGCGAGTTTATGACCCGATTGTGGCGACTGGCACTGCCTGTATCACTGCAGTCCATGATGTTCTCGCTGCTTGGCCTTATCGATATCATGATGGTGAGCCAGCTTGGCACCACCGCGGTGGCGGCGGTCGGCTTGGGCAACCGGGTCTTCTTTTTCAATCTGCTGGTGATCGCGGGCCTGGCGGGTGGGGTCTCGGTATTGGCCGCACAATACTTTGGTCGTGGCGAGATAGCCGGGGTGCGCCGTTCCTTGGCGCTGGCGCTGGTGGGCGCCCTGCTGGTTAGCCTGCCGTTTGCGGTTATCTATGTCGTGTCACCCGGTAGCGTGCTGGGCTTTGCCAGTGAGGACCCGGCACTGCGCCTGCTGGCGGATCAATTCCTGATGATCACCGGCGCCACTATTTTGTGCACCGCCATCGTGGTGCCGCTGGAATCGGCCCTGCGGGCGGTAGGTAACGCGGCGGCCCCGACCCGTATCGGCATCATTGCCATCATCGCTAACGTCATCCTCAACTACACCCTCATCTTCGGCCATTTTGGTGTCGAGGCCATGGGGGTGGCCGGTTCGGCCTGGGGGACCACCCTTGCTCGCTTGCTACAGACCATTTTGCTGCTGATCTACCTGCAACGTTATGAGTCACGCCTGATCCCGCGCCAGTGCGATTGGCTGGCCGCCTTCAAGCGTAAAGAGGCGGTGCGCTTCACCCTGATCGCCTTGCCATTGCTGTTCCATGACGGGCTCTGGGCCTTTGGCATGCTGATCTACGGCTTTCTCTATGCCCATCTTGGCACCGATTCGCTGGCCATTATGACCACCCTCGGCACGTTGGAAAGCATCCTTATCTCACTCTTCTTCGGGCTGGCGGTGGCCTGCTCCACCCTGCTCGGCCACCGCCTCGGGGCTGAGGAGTACGACATGGCCTGGCAACACTCACAACTGTTCTT
>JBOFSK010000146.1:0-1081 GCA_051651505.1 Aeromonas sp. | reverse complement strand
TTACGCAGGGCAACGGCGACGGCGCGCTTGGCATCAGCTTGGCCAATGATGTGACGATCCAGCTCGTGGACGATTTCTCTTGGAGTCATCTCGGACATGATAGGGTTCCTGTATCCGGGGCGGGCAGGGCCCACCCCTTAAAGAATGTGGTCGTAGGCTCGCGCCGTTATTTGGCGGCCTTATTTCGCCGACTTATTTAGCTGAATAATCCAGCACTTCGATGGTGTGGTTGCCGTTGGTGAAGACACAGATATCACCGGCAATCTTAAGGGACTTCTCGACGATGCTCTTGGCATCCAGCTCGGTATTTTCCAGCAGAGCGATGGCGGCGGACTGGGCGAAATTGCCGCCCGAGCCAATGGCGATGAGATCGTGCTCCGGCTGCACCACGTCACCGTTGCCGGTGATGATGAAGGATTTGTGTTCGTCGGCCACCGCCAGCAGCGCTTCCAGGCGGCGCAGGGCGCGATCAGTGCGCCAGTCTTTGGCCAGCGCCACCGCGGCGCGCTCCAGATTACCCTGATGGGCCTGCAGTTTGGCTTCGAAACGCTCGAGCAGGGTGAAAGCGTCGGCGGTGCCGCCGGCAAAACCGGCCAGTACTTTGCCGTTATAGAGGCGATGAACCTTGCGGGCATTGCCCTTCATAACGGTGTTGCCAAGAGAGACTTGGCCATCGCCACCGATGACGACCTGACCGTTGCGGCGAACTGAAACTATGGTAGTCACTTTACTTACCTCGCTTGAGCCGAATAACGGCCTGACTGTGCATGGCAAGAAAGATGGGGATGGCAAACCGGCTTTTCAACCCTGGCTTTTTATCGGGTTAAACGAAGTGGATGGAGGGGTGGTGGCGAGCGGCACCAAAAGAGCAGGGCCGGGTGTTGCCACCCGGCCCTGTGTCATCGGTATCGTGATCAGCCTTTCTTGGGAATACAGCCGCTGATGCCGGAACTCTGCAGCTTGCCGTTGGCCGCGTCGGCGGCCGCCTTGCCGTTGAAGGGGCCGACCATCACCTTGTAGACGGTGCCGTTGGCGCCATTGATCACCTGCAGGCGGGAAGAGAGACCGGCGGTGAAGGCGA
>JBOFSK010000145.1:0-7031 GCA_051651505.1 Aeromonas sp. | reverse complement strand
ACATCTGGCTTAACCGCAGTGACCTATGTGACATAGCGGGGTTATGATGGGATATATGATGTTTCCATCCTGACCAGGAGATCCCAGATGAACAGCCCTTTGCGCTATGTACTGGACGGTATCCACTGCGAGCCGCACTTTTTTACCGTTCCCCTTGATCATTCTGAGCCGGATGGCGACAGCATTACCCTGTTTGCTCGCACCCTGTGCCGTAAAGACAAACTCGATGAGCCGCTACCTTGGCTGCTGTTTTTGCAAGGGGGGCCGGGGTTTGGGGCGCCACGCCCGACAGCCCACAGTGGCTGGCTCAAGCGGGCGTTACAGGAGTTTCGCGTGCTGCTGCTTGACCAACGTGGTACCGGTATGTCAAGTCCAGTCCACAGCCATCTCCTGGCCAAGATGACGCCGGCAGAGCAGGCGGATTACCTCGGCCATTTTCGCGCCGACAGCATAGTGCAAGACGCCGAATTCATCCGCCAGGAGCTGCACCCGGTGCAGCGTTGGAGCCTGTTGGGTCAAAGCTTTGGCGGCTTTTGCTGCCTCACCTATCTTTCTCTGTTCCCCAACAGTTTGCGGGAGGTCTATATCACCGGGGGGATAGCCCCCATTGGCCGTGGTGCAGAGGAGGTCTATCAGGCCACCTATCAACGGGTGCTTGATAAGAACCGTGCCTTCTTCGCCCGCTTCCCCCACGCCCAGGGAATTGCCAATCGGCTGGCCAATCATCTGCATCAGCATGATGTCCGGCTGCCTAACGGTCAGCGCTTTACGGTGGAGCAGCTTCAGCAGCAAGGGTTGGATCTGGGTGCCAGCGGCGCCTTTGACGAGCTCTACTATCTGTTGGAGGGGGCGTTTATCGGTGATCAGCTGAACCCTGCGTTCCTCTATCAGGTGCAGAGCATGCAACCGTTCAACACCCATCCACTGTTTGCCATCCTGCATGAGGCCATTTATGCCGAAGGGGAGGCGACCCGCTGGGCGGCACAGCGGGTTAGAGGGGCGTTTTCGGCGCTGAACTGGGCTCCTGGCAAGGATTTCGCGTTTACCGGCGAGATGATTTTCCCCTGGATGTTCGAGCAGTTTCGCGAGTTGTTGCCTCTCAAAGAGGCAGCTCATTTGCTGGCGAACAAGGCGGACTGGGGCCCGCTCTATGACCCCGGCCAGCTTGCTCGCAACAAGGTGCCAGTGGCGTGCGCTGTGTATGCCGAGGATATGTACGTCGACTTTGACTACAGCCGCCAGACGTTGCAGGGTCTGGGTTGCAGCCGCGCCTGGATCACCAACGAGTATGAGCACAATGGCTTGCGCGCTGACGGGGAACGGATACTGGATCGGTTGATCGCCCTGAATCGCGACCGCTCGGCATAGCGGTGGCGCAATCGTGCGCGAGTTACCAACAGGGGTGACGCTGGCCGCGGATTCGGGCTTAATGGCGGCGTGTCACATATATGCGAGAACGAGAGGAAACGGGATGGAAAAGAGCGGCTTTTGCGGTGTGGGTCTGGTGAATCCCAAGTCCCCGGAAAATGTAGGTGCCGTCATGCGGGCCGCGGGTTGTTATGGCGCAGATGAGGTGTATTACACCGGTAGCCGCTTCGAGCTGGCGCGCCGTTTTGCCACCGATACCAAACAGATGGTGGAGAAGATCCCGCTACTTGGGGTCGATGATCTGCTGGCATTTATCCCTGCCGGCTGTGTGCCTGTGGTGGTGGATTTAATCGACGGGGCGACGCCGCTGCCTGACTATATCCACCCAGAGCGGGCGTTTTATATCTTCGGGCCTGAAGATGGTACCCTGGACCCTGCGCTCTTTGGCGCAGTGAAAGATGTGGTGTATGTGCCAACCCAGGGGTGTATGAATCTGGCCGCGTCGGTCAATGTGATCCTCTATGATCGTTTGGCAAAGGAATACACTCGGAAATAGCCGGTTTATAACAGAGCAGGGGGCAGCGCACCTCCCTCTCTTGTTAATTTTGCGACCGAGTCGAGGGTTATTTGCGAGTTGAAGGTTATGATCAAACGTGAATTGATTCAGTACCCCAATCAATAGAGGAGACTGCGTTATGCCAGCGATCAACACCTTGCTTTGTCCTGTCGATTTTTCCCAGATGTCTCAGCCTGTGCTCGATTATGCGGTGTTTCTGGCCCAGACCCACCACGCTCAGCTCAAGTTAATCCATGTGGTGGATCAACTGCATGGTTTGGATAGCTACAAGATCCTCCACATGACGGCAGTTGAAATCACCCACGAAATGGAGCATCAGGCCAAAGCTCAACTTAAAGAGCTGGCAGCTAGCCTGCCGGTTGCGGCAACCTTTGATGTCCGCTTTGGCCGCGCTGCAGATGAAATCGTCTTGCAAGCCAAACAGGATGAGACCGACCTTATTGTGATGGGCAGCCACGGTCGCTCGGGGCTCACCCATCTGCTGGTTGGTAGCGTCGCCGAGTCTGTGGTGCGCTATGCGCCTTGCCCGGTTCTGGTGGTGCGTCAATCATGAGCCTGTTAACCCCATCTTGCCCACCGGTTTAGGACGTGTAACGCCATCCACCAGAGCGGCAATGACGGGCCCGTTGTGGCAAGTGGAGCGTTAAATTACCCAATCATGCTTAACAAAGAGGGTTACCCACTGGGTAACCCTCTGCGATCTGAGTGCCCTTGAAGGGGGGATCAGAGAGGCTTTTGCCACAGCGTGAGCAGCAAATCTTGCGCCAGCTCATCTGGCCCTTGCTGGATAAAGTGATGGCGTTGTTCACCGGTGGTCCGCCAGCCAAGGCGACTGGTCTCCAGAATGAAGCTGCGCAGGGGCTGATCCATTTGCAGGGCAAATTGGCAACGCTGTTGTCCCATGGCCGTTAAGCCCGCCAGCGTTGGCCAGCTGAGGGGGTGCTCCATGCTGACCGGGTTGAGGCTGACCCGCAGTTGCCACTGATGGCGCGGGCCCGGCTGCACATAGAGCAGGTAACCGCCGGGAGCCAGCCAGTCTACCAGTTGCTCGGTTTTGATCTTGAGATCGTTGACCACGAGTACTTGGGCTTTGCCCGGCTGCAGGGGCGCCCGGGCGGGATCTGCGATGACAAACTGTGCGTGCGGCTGCGCTTTGTGGGCGGCAAAAATGGTGTTTTTGGCAATATCGAAACCTGCGAACTGCCAGCCAGGTAAGCGTGTCGCCAGCGCCCGACAGTAGTAGCCTTCACCACAGCCCAGATGGATCAGCTCTTGCGGAGCGAGCGGGGCGAGCATCGCCGTCATGGCCTCGACCAGTGGCAGTTGGTGTCCGGCTTCCAGAAAATGGTGCTTGGCGCGCATCAGGGCGCGGCTGTCGCTGTCTTTGGGATTTTTTTTGCCGGGGATCAAATCCAGATAACCTTCCGGAGCGGGATCGAAGTGGTGTTTGTTATCGCAATAGCGCCCCTGAGACGCCTCATGGAGGTGGAGCGGGCTGCGGCAACGGGGACATTGAAGGTGCATAAAAACTCTCTTGGCGAACGCGGGAACAGGGAAGGGCGTTCGGGATTATAGGGGAGAGGATCAAAAAAGGCTGCCGTAGCAGCCTTTTTTATCGGTAGACCCTTATTGGGTCATGAGAGTGGCAATCAGCGAGTGCCAAAGACCACTATGGTCTTGCCGTGGGCAGAGATAAGCTCCTGCTCTTCCAGCATCTTGAGGATGCGGCCCACGGTTTCACGGGAACAGCCGACAATCTGGCCGATCTCCTGACGGGTGATCTTGATCTGCATGCCATCCGGGTGAGTCATGGCATCGGGTTGCTTGGCCAGGTTCAGCAGGGTCTGAGCGATCCGGCCGGTCACATCCAGGAAGGCGAGGTTACCCACTTTCTGGCTGGTGTGTTGCAGGCGCTTGGCCATCTGGCCGGAGAGTCGCAGCAGAATATCCGGGTTGACCTGGATCAGCTGGCGAAACTTCTTATAGGAGATTTCAGCAACTTCACAGGCGCCTTTGGCTCGCACCCAGGCTGAACGCTCTGAGTTCTCGTTCTCTTCGAACATCCCCATCTCACCCAGGAAATCGCCCTGGTTCAGATAGGAGAGGATCATCTCTTTGCCCTCATCGTCCTTGATCAAGACGGCCACTGTGCCCTTGACGATATAGTAGAGGGTCTCCGCTTTCTCACCCGCATGGATCAGGGTGCTCTTGGCGGGATACTTATGAATGTGGCAGTGTGACAAGAACCATTCCAGGGTGGGATCGTTTTGCGGTTTGCCAATGACCATGAGAATTCCTCTGTAGTGTCTTTTTATGGACTTATGTGTCCGGGCAAGTTGCCAAGCTTGCCATTCCTTGTATGAGTCGCAGTAGGATAAGAGCCTTTGTCTGTGCTGACAAGGTTTTGCGGGCGCGCTAAGGGCCCTTTGGGTAATGTCTCTGCGCTTTTCGTCAGCCATTCTAGGGAAGATGGGGGCGGCAGATGTTGATTTTGATCTATTTCTATTTGAACAATCATTTTCGGCTGCTCAGGCGCTGCGGGTAGATGATGCAAGCCCGAACTCTCGGTATGCTAGCGCATCATATGCATTGCCATGACATGAGGAGAGGCAAGATGAAAGCCAAGGTCAGCTGGGTTGAAGGAATGAAGTTGGTCGGGGAGAGTGAGTCCGGTCATCAGGTGATCCGGGATGGCGCCAATCCCGGTGAGGGGGCCAGCCCGATGGAGTTGATCCTGTTGGCGGTCGGTGGCTGCAGCTCGGTCGATGTGGTCTCTATTCTGGAGAAGGCCCGTCAAACGGTGACGGCCTGCCATGTCGAGTTGCAGGGGGAGCGGGCACAGGACGTACCCCGTGTTTTTGAAACCATTAACCTTCACTTTGTGGTGACCGGCAAGGGGATCGCAGAGAAGCAGGTCGCCAGGGCGGTCGCGCTGTCGATGGAAAAATACTGTTCAGTGTCTTTGATGTTGGAAAAATCGGTAAAAATTACCCATAGTTATCAAGTTGTTGAGTCCTGATTTCTGATGCTCTCTGATGATGGTTGGATAGCAAACACCATTAGATAGGGTTCTCATCGCCAGGCAATGACCCAAGGGTTTAACTTAAGGAGAGCGCAATGAACAAAGGGATTTTTTTGCTTGCCCTGCTCGGTCTGGCTGGTTGCAGCAGCCCGCAACCAACGCAGTATCAATACCGCGAATACCAGTGCGGCGATGTGTTGCTGGCCATGACCTATGATGCCCAGGCTGACATGGTGCAGTTCCCCTATGGTGGGGTTTACCACAAGCTGATCCGGGTCGAGTCACAGCCTGGCGCCAGCTATTCAGACGGTGTGACCATGTTCCAAGAGCAGGACAAACAAGGGCAGCTTAGCCAGCAAGGGGTGTTACAGCTGACCTGTACGCGCAAATAAGTGCTCACCCCTATCTGAAGGTGTGGCTTGAACCCGAATCTGGTCAAGGCTGGCCTGGGTCAACGCAGTGAAATCACAAAAAACGGCTTGCTGGAAGGCAAGCCGTTTGTTTATCCATCCCTTTTCAATCAGCCTGCATTAGTGGGCTGGAACAGCATGAAGCAGTTCGGCGGCGATCTGCTGACTGAGCGCCTGACGCTGGCTATTGGCAATGCTCACATCGCTGGCTAGCTGAATGATGCTGATCCAGACCGCTTGCTGGGTTTTGCGATCGAGCAGCGCGATTGCCAGCGAACCTTTGCGCTCGTTGGCTGATGTATATACTCCGGGCGTCATGCCAAGGCGCGCGAAAATCTCGTCGTCGCTGATGTCCTTGCCGCCCGCGATGCCGATGGCGACCCAGATATCTGCCTCGTCGAGAGGGGCGCTTTGCCACCCCTTGCCATCGAGCTCCTGGCTCACCGCCTGCTGGATGGGCGCAAGCCACCCTTGTGCTAACTCACCGGCGAATTGATACTGCTCGGCCAGAGCGTAACGCGGGGTCGCACCATAGGTCCAATTACCCAGCGGGCGAACCAGCATGGTGCCGGACTCCAGCGTAGGAGCTACCGGCCCGCTGCTGCAACCGCCCAGCAGGGCGAGCAGAGCGACCAAGAGATAAGCAAGCCGCATCGTGCACTCCTTTGAATCAGGTTATTTTGCCAGTTTCGAGCAGTTGCTGGATGAGCGGTTTGAGGATCAGCTCCATGGCAAAGCTCATCTTGCCCCCCGGTACCACAATGGTATTTATCCGCGACATGAAGGAACCATCGATCATCGACAGCAGGTAGGGGAAATCCACCTGCTTGATGCCGCGAAACCGGATCACCAGCATACTCTCGTCCAGACTCGGGATCACCTTGGCACTGAAGGGGTTGGAGGTGTCCACCGTCGGCACTCGCTGGAAGTTGATATGGGTGCGGGAAAACTGCGGCGTGATGAAGTTGATATAGTCATCCATGGAGCGCACGATAGAGTCAGTCACTGCCTCGCGGGAGTGACCACGCTCCGAGGTGTCGCGGATCAGCTTCTGGATCCACTCCAGATTGACGATGGGCACCACGCCTATCAAAAAATCCACATGGCGCGCCACATTGTGCTCGTCGGTGACAACGCCACCGTGTAGTCCTTCGTAGAACAGCAAATCTGTGCTGCCGGGCAGATCCTGCCAGGGGGTGAAGGTGCCTGGCATCTGATTAAAGGGCACTGCTTCGTCAAAGCTATGCAGGTAGCGGCGATAGTGACCCTGACCATCTTGGCCATAGCGCTGGAAAAAATTCTCCAATAAGCCGAAATCATTGGCCTCGGGGCCAAAATAGCTGATGTGGCGCCCCAGCTCGCGCGCCTTGCGGATAGCGACGTCCATTTCTGGTCGGGTGTAGCGGTGAAAGCTGTCCCCCTCTACCACGGCCGCGGTATAGCCCAGTTGATGAAACATGGAGCGAAAGGCGTTGGTAGAGGTGGATGTGCCGGCACCGGATGAACCGGTAACCGCAATAATGGGATGGTTGGCCGACATAGGGTTCTCTCTTCCTTGGAGTGCCTAATTAACAGTGCCTAATAAGCTGTACGGTAGTCATGAGCGCGGTTAATGACGCCCGTCTTGAGCCCGGATGGGTGGGGGCTCAAGACG
>JBOFSK010000144.1:0-3058 GCA_051651505.1 Aeromonas sp. | reverse complement strand
CCGTCGCTGGTCACTTCCCGGTCGCCGGTGAGCAAGCCAAGCCCTTCTCGTTGGTGGCCAAGGATCTCGCCGACCTGACCCTGGCGAGCTTTGCCGGTCAGCGCAAAATCCTGAACATCTTCCCGAGCGTCGATACCCCGACCTGCGCTACCTCTGTGCGCAAGTTCAACGAGCAGGCCAGCGCGCTGGATAACGCAGTGGTGCTGTGCATCTCCGCCGACCTGCCGTTTGCTCAGTCCCGCTTCTGCGGCGTCGAAGGGCTGGACAAGGTGGTGACCCTCTCTACCCAGCGTGGCGCGGATTTCATGCAGGCTTATGGTGTCGCCTTCTCTTCCGGCCCGCTGGTGGGCCTGACCGCTCGCGCCATCGTGGTGTTGGATGGTGACAATAAGGTGCTGCATAGCGAGCTGGTGGCCGAAGTGGCCGACGAGCCGAACTACGCTGCCGCTCTGGCCGTCCTGTAAGGATGCCGGTTTGAAACATCCCGCTGCGGCGGGATTTTTTTATGGCTCAATGGTAGGGATAAGAAGGGCTCTGGTGGTGGGCTCTGTCGGCTTGGCTCTGGCTGAAGGTGGCGGTTGTCAGGCGCAGCAGGGATGCTAAACCGTTCAGGATTGGGTTTTACTTCTGGCTGCTAGCTCACTAGACTTCGCCTCCCACTTCTTTGTTGATGCTGCGCCATGACCTTTAGCGAACTCGCCCTCGATCCCGCCCTGCTGGCGGCTCTACCTGCTGCCTTGCATACTCCGACCCGGATCCAGCAGCTGGCCATTCCGGCCGCGTTGGCGGGACAGGATCTGCTGGCGCTGGCCCAGACCGGTAGCGGCAAGACCCTGGCATTTGGTTTGCCGCTGTTGCAGCGACTGGATCCCGCCTCTAGCCAAGTGCAGGGGCTGGTGCTGGTGCCGACCCGTGAGCTGGCGATCCAGGTCACGGGTGCGCTGCAACCGGGCGCCGCCGCGCTTGGGCTGGGCATCGTCACCCTCTGTGGGGGCGTGCCACAAGCGCAGCAGCAGGAACAACTGGCTCAAGGGCCGCAGTTGTTAGTGGCCACACCCGGCCGGTTGCGTGATTTGCTGACTCAGCAGCTGCTTGGGCTGGATGGTTTGCAACTCTTGGTGCTGGATGAGGCGGATCGGCTATTGGAAATGGGCTTTTGGCCTGATATTCAAGTGGTGCTGGCGGCGATCCCGCCGGTGCGCCAGACGCTGCTCTTTTCCGCGACCTTGCCGGCTGAGCTGGATGAGCTGGCCAATGGGCTGCTCAATACGCCCACTCGTATTGAGGCCAATCCGCTCAATAGTGTGGCCAGCGAGATTGACGAGCAGCTCTATCTGGTCAACAAGAGCAGCAAGGTGCCAGCGCTGATCAGCTTGCTAAAAGATCGGGCATGGCCACAGGTGCTGGTGTTTATCAGTGCGCGTGATGACGCCGATGGGGTGGCGAAGAAGCTGGTCAAAGCGGGGATTGCCGTTGCCGCCCTGCATGGCGAGAAGGATCAAGCGGTACGTGAGCAGGTGCTGGCGGATTTTAAAGCGGGCAAGGTGCGGGTGCTGGTGGCGACCGATCTGCTGGCGCGCGGTATTCATGTTGAGGCGCTGCCGGTGGTGATCAATCTGGATTTACCGACCAGCGCCCCTGTCTATGTGCACCGGATCGGCCGCACCGCTCGCGCGGGTCGTGAGGGGCTGGCCATTTCATTGGTCTGCCATGGTGAGCACGATATCCTGACGGCGATCCGTACCCTGACCGGCCGCGAGTTGGCGCTGCACGAGCTGGCGGGATTCCCGGTCACCGATCAGCCCGCCAGTGGCGAGGGCAAGCGCCCGGCCCGTGACAAACAGGCGAATCGTCGCACCGCCAACAAACGCAGCGTCAAACAGTTTCAAGGCAAGGCGCCGCGTCGTTAAGCTGTGGGTAGCAGGTTAAACCGACAGCTACAAAAAAGCCGGAGCAGTGGCTCCGGCTTGGTGTGCGCTGGCGGTGAATTAACGGCCAGATTCGGCGATCACGCGAGCGATGATATCGGCCCGCTTGTCGGCTTTGAGCTCGCCCAGGGCGATCAGGCCGGCCTTGAAGATCACGTTCTTCGGCAGGCTGACGTCGTCCAGGGTGGCGATCGCTTCAATATGGATACCATTCAGGCGGCTGGCATCGCGCGGGCTCAGGTTAACCTGAGTGTTCATTACTTGCTTGCCTTTCTTCTTGGCAGGCACCGCCGCTTTCTGGGTGGCTTCTTGTTCTTCGTCTGCTGGCAGTTCGTCATCAAAATCGTAAATAGACATAGTTAATCCTGTAGGGTTAGGCAAAGGGCACGCTTGCCCGACATATCAATCCGGCATGTTAATCCGACATTGGGTTAATCAGCCCATATCCTCGTTACGGATAAAGGCGCGCCAGGAGCTGAGCACCTGGGCAAAATCTTCCAGCCCGCACATAGCCAGCTGTTCATCATCGTAGTAGGCGAGATCGTCAAGATCCTCATCCAGCTCGATATTGAGGGCATTGGCTTTCACCTCTGCCTCTTCATGGGTCAGCAGCAGGGAGTAATCACCGCCATTGAGCCGGTATTCGACCAGGCTGCGGTTAGATAGCTGGTCAATGATGGAGAAGAGCTGGTCGAGTTTTTCTTCATCCTTGCCCACTTCGTCGATCAACCACTGACCCATGGCTTCGTGGCCCATGGAGAACCGGGCGCGATAGCCACCAAACGGATCGCGGCGAAATTCATAATCCATAGCGCAGTCCATATCGGAAGGATGGGCCATCAGGGGCGGGTGGGTGCAAGCACCTCATTCCTGCTCCATGGTGGGGCACACATCGGGTAAAGTGGCCTATTCTAGCGATCCCCCTCTCGCTTGTCTTGATGATGTGGCATCTTTACGCCCATGAGCGGTTGGCCGCCGCGGGGCGTGTTGTTCTATTTGCCGTTTGCCTGGAGATGTTATGCAGCTAAATGAAACCCTTGCTCGCCAGATCGTCACCCGGTCGATGAAGATCCTGTCGTTCTCGGTCAATGTGATGGATGAACGCGGCCTCATCATTGCCTCGGGTAATC
>JBOFSK010000143.1:0-8550 GCA_051651505.1 Aeromonas sp. | reverse complement strand
TGGCTCAGGCCAAGCGTGCCGGTCTGCTCTCCAAGTGTGACCTGATGACCAACATGGTCGGCGAGTTCGCCAGCACCCAGGGTGTCATGGGGATGCACTACGCCCGTCACGATGGCGAAGACGAAGTGGTGGCCGTGGCCCTCAACGAGCAGTACATGCCACGCTTCGCCGGTGATGCCCTGCCGTCCGCGCTGGAAGCCTGCGCCGTCGCGCTGGCCGACAAGCTCGACACCCTGGCTGGTATCTTTGGCATCGGCATGCTGCCAAAAGGTGACAAAGATCCGTTCGCCCTGCGTCGCGCCGCCATCGGTACCCTGCGCATCATGACCGAGAAGCAGCTGGATCTGGATCTGGTTGAACTGGTGGAAGAAGCGGTACGCGTCTACGGCGACAAGCTGACCAACCAAACCGTCGTCACCGACGTGGTCGACTTTATGCTGGGCCGCTTTCGCGCCGCCTATCAGGACGAAGGCATCGGTGCCGACGTGGTGCTGGCCGTGCTGGCCCGCCGCCCGACCCGCCCGCGGGACTTCGACGCTCGCGTCAAGGCCGTCAGCCACTTCCGCACCCTGGATGCCGCACTGGCACTGGCTGCCGCCAACAAGCGCGTGAGCAACATTCTGGCCAAGGTCGAAGGCGAATTGCCGACTACCGTCAAACCGGAACTGCTGGTCGATGCTGCCGAGCAGGCGCTGGCCACCCAGGTTGCTGAACTGCAAGCCGAACTGGCCCCGCTGTTCGCTGCCGGTGACTATCAGGCTGCCCTCACCCGTCTGGCCGCCCTGCGCGAGCCGGTCGATACCTTCTTCAACGAAGTCATGGTGATGGCCGACGACGAGGCCCTCAAGGCCAACCGTCTGGCACTGCTAAACAACCTGCGCAACCTGTTCCTGCAAGTCGCGGATATCTCCCTGCTGCAGTGATGTTGGTTGGGTTTGTGATATAAAAAACGGCGCCGCGAGGCGCCGTTTTTATAAAAACCAACATCAATGAATAATAATATTCATCCAACTTTATAATACTAGCTATCTATTGGTCGATAAGTACATTGACTTAAATCAGCAAGTTCTTTCTTCGTACTTTGTGGTGTTGGACTAAAGCTGGCCATCATTTTGTCATTTACATATATATCGAAGTTACTTGCAGTATTAATGATATTGATAAATTGCCCCCACGCAATGTCTCCACTTCTGGCCCCAACTCCCTCTGGGATAAAGTATGAATTCCCGTCAACAACCATCTCAACTTTATTGCTGGAAGATGGAGACAAATCATTTCCATTTCCTAATATAAAACTGGCCGATGTTTTTTCACCTGTTTCTGTATAACCTAGATCACACATAATGGTGAACTCATCACCTGATTCATTATTAATATTGAGTGCTAAAATACCCTGTCCAAACTCGCCTTTCCATATATTAGGACCTGCATATGCTGGAGAAACCATCAAGCTTACGGTCAGTAACAACACTGAAAATCGAACCATTATATAGTTCCTTCTAAAAATGGTGAACTCTAATAGCTATAGATGAAAAATCATCTATAGCTATTAAGCACGGAGAGACAAAAAAATCAATTATATAATTAAAAAATATTGAGCTGATTCACGAAAGCTCGTAGGCTCGATTAGCCGTCAGTCGTAATCTGACGTGCGCATATATTAGTCTCCTGCTATGGTAGCTATGACCACTGAGATCGTCGATTCCTGTGAGAAAAATTACGTTTCAATATGTTATTATGATTTTTGATAATAGTTTTCGGAGTTAAAAATGACGCCAGATGATGTTTCTTTTTGGTCTATGGTCGGCACATGGGTTGCAGGGTTAGCTCGTAGGTTCGATTAGCCGGTAGGCGTAATCGGACGTTCGCGTAAATGGGTTCTCCCACCATAACGGCCAGCCGAATATCCCCTCCAGTTAACCGCCGCTTACCACGGTAACAACCGGCCCATGCGTCCGATTACGCTGCGCTAATCGAACCTACATGGCACGGTGGCTTGCGCTGCATGCGGGTTGGTACTGAAGGCAAGCAAGCTCGTAGGTTCGATTAGCCGGTAGGCGTAATCGGACGTTCGCGTAAATCAACTCTCCCGCCATAACGGCCAGCCGAATTTCTCCCTCCAGTTAACCGCCGCTTACCCCGGTAACAACCGGCCCGTGCGTCCGATGACGCTGCGCTAATCGAACCTACATGGCACGGTGGCTTGCGCTGCATGCGGGTTGGTACTGAAGGCAGGCAAGTCCAATGTTTGTCGGGTCCTGCCTTGCCAAGGGGAATGGCCGACAACCCCTTCAAAACCAACCCTCTGGCACAGCGGAACAATCCGCACTGTCAATCAACACAACCGCTCCCGCAAATTGTGGATACCTCGCAGCTGCAGTAATCTTGATGGTGTGAGAGAGATAAAAAAACGGCGCTATTAAAGCGCCGTTTTATCCATCAAATTCAATGATAATACGTTGAAGCCGACCTGCGTCTTGGTGTTGCGTTCACCACCCAGGTGCAGGGTGATCAATAGAGGAACACCGCCCTTCCCGGGCGCACCTCGCCAACCTAGATCTGCGCTTAGCGAGCAGTGGCAGTATGGTAACCCGCAAGGATATGGCCCAAACTGGCCGACGCCTGGGATAAGTCATTGACCCCATGACAAGACTGCGTCGCCAACTCTTTAATCATATTTGCTTGCTGGCGAATATCACTGAGCTCAGCGGCAATATCATTGGCCACCACACTCTGTTGCTGTGATGACGCAGCGATTTGCACACTCATATCAATCACCATTTGTGAAGATTCGCTAATCGCATTAACGTCGGTGCCGATCTGACTAATCAGATCATTACTCGAATAAGCTTGCTTGACGGTATGTTGGGTAATGCTGTCGATATTGCTGGTCTCAGCTTGCAGATTCTCAATCATGGATTGAATCTCGACCGTGGCCGCCTGTGTTCTGCTCGCCAAGGTGCGAACCTCATCGGCAACCACGGCAAAACCACGTCCCATCTCCCCGGCGCGCGCCGCCTCGATTGCCGCATTCAGCGCCAACAGGTTGGTTTGCCCCGAGATGGCATTAATGGTTGTGATCACATCATTGATATTGACCGCATTCACTTTGAGCGTATTGACCGAGTCTGATATTTGCTCAATTGAACCGGATAACTGCTGTATTTCATCGATGGATTTTTGCACCCGCACAAAGCTTTCACGAATAGAGTGAGAGTTTTTCTCAACCTGATTGGCCGAGTTTTTCGAAATTTGCGATATCTCTGACGCAGATGCTGTCATCTCCTCCATCGCCGTAGCAACTGAATCAAGGGATGCGTATTGATGCTCGATTTGTAAGGTACTGGCGCTGTTTTCCTTGGCAAAAGAGCTCGCGGTATTATGCAAGGTGTTGGCATTATCTTTAACGGTGACAACCAGCTCGGACAAGGTATCCATAGCCCTGTCCAGAGAGCAACCAATGGTCCCAAATTCATCCCGCCCCGGATGAAATCCCAAGCGAGAGGTCAGGTCGCCCTTGGCAATATTTTCACTGGTTCGCCACAACACCCACAACGCACCAGAGATAAAGGTCGCATTCCAATATAGAAGGATGGCAAAGGGGATCAGCCAAAATGCGGTGAGCAACAAGCTTGTCAGCGCCTCGCTTTTGGCCCCCCGCTCTTGGCTAGCAACCGATTGAGTGAGGGAATAGGCTTGCCCGGATGAATCACGCGCCACGGCAGTGACCTCATCGCGGCTGCGTGATGATTGACTTGCCTGAGTAGTCTGCACATTCAGGCTAGCCAGCTTATCCTTTTGGGCGACCAGATCGCTGGCCTGCAATATGCCCTGGAGCTGACTTTCAAGCACCCGCTGAGATTGCTGCTCAATCTGTTCAATACTGGCTTGATAGCGCAGACCCGACACGCAGGACAATGCCAATCCGAAGAGCGCAAAGATGACCCAGAATTTATCCGAAATACTCATCTTGATGAATACTTTATCAATACTGCGAAAAGCAACTTCTTTCATAATAATATGCAACTTTAGTTTAGTAAGTTAAACACCTGTTGACTTCCAGGTCCTGTAGCGGCAAAAAACTTCAACGCAGAAACGTGTCATGGTCACCTAAAACAGCGATTTTAGGTGCGGCCAAGCCCAACAAGTTTAACGGGCCTCACAACACTATTTGACGAGCATCAGATATCACCCGCCATTACGGCGAAGCCGTTTATACCATCGCAGTAAATAAACTGGAATGCCTGCCCTGTGCATTAATTTCCCTGCACCGATCAGCACCACTATTGGGGATAGGCAACAGAGATTTATTTCATCATATGAACTCTGTTACAAACTAACCTTGTCGCAGTACGCGCCCCCCTCTGTCATAAAAACGCAATTATCCCCGCTTACCCTCACGCGGCACCCACACAGCCTCTGCTGACAGGAATGATCCCGTGAAAATCGCTCATTACGCCACATTTTCCTCTTTAGTCTTATTGTTGGTCGCCGGTGGGCAAGCGCTAGCCCTTTACCATGGCGGGCAACAGCTGGCCCGCACCAATCAAGCACAACATCAGCATGAATCGCTGCAACAGTTGGTGACTGTGACCCTGCAAAACAGCCTGCGGGATTACCTGAACAATGGCGATCCACTGCAACTGACTGTGGCAGAGAAAATCTGCCAGCAAGCACTGGCATCGCTGGCCACCCAACAGGATGCGGTTACCGCGCCGCTCCGCCAGCAACTGGAGCGGATGGGCGCGCGCATCAAGCATGACTATCTGGCGGCGGGTAAACTCTCGGGCAACAGTCAGCTGCTGCTGCAAAATGCCGAGCATGAACTGAGCAGTCAGGCCTTGGCACTAATACGTTATGGGGAACAAGGCGCGGCCACCGGGCACTCTGGCGCGGCACAGCAATTTCGCCAAGGGGCAGCCGAGATTCTGGCCAGCCTGCCGCGACTTGCCCATCTGCGCCAAAGTTATATGGCGCAGGGCAATGAGCAGTTACTGGTGGGGATCCACTTCGAGCTAGATGCTTTGCAAAAACAGCTGCAAACACTGCTAACCCTGCCTCTACTCCATCTTTATGAAGACACCCCTGTCGATGAATTCACCTTGGGAGAGCCCATTCGCAAAGAGCTGGGGGAGCAACCACGTAGCGAATTGCACTCGCTGCTCAATCGCTATCCGCAAGAACTGGCCAACAGCCGCACCGCACTGCAACAGCAGCAGGCAGGCCATCTGGCGGTACAGCAGGACATCATGGCAATGCAGCAAGCCACCCGCCAGATGGGGGAGCAGCTTGCCAGCGAACGGCAAGCAGTCAATCAGGAGGTCGCCACCATCCTCGGCACCCTAGCGCTCTGTCTGGTGGCCGTCGCCTTGTTATTTGCGCTGGTACAGCGCCGCTGGCTACTCACCCCCTTGCTACAGTTGCGCCATGCCTTTTTACAGCTGGATCAGACGGGACAGGCCGACCCCCTACCCACAGGGCGCGATCGCAGTGAGCTAGCCGATATCGTCACCAGCTACAACCGACTGATCGGTCGCTTACAGCAGGAACAACAACAAAAAGAGGGGCAACTCTCTGCGGTATCGCTCAGCCTGCAAGAGATGGTCAGTGAAGTAGACGAAATCCATCAGAGCACCCGCATCACCGAGCAGGTAGTGGATGAGAGTGGCCAGATGATGGACGAGCTGAACCAGTTGGCAAGAGAGGTACATCAGGTCGCCGCCGACATAGCTCAACACGCACACCACAATGAACAGGCAATGAGCCAGAGCGAAGAGTTGGTCGGTAACATGCTGCACGCCACCCACCAGACCGGACTCGCCATTGACGAGAGCGATGCAGCGCTGCACGCCCTGACCCACTCAGTCGCCGACGTGACGGCCATTGTCGATGTGATCGTGGATATCGCCCAGCAGACCAACTTGTTAGCCCTCAATGCCGCCATCGAAGCAGCCAGAGCTGGGGAGCAGGGGCGTGGCTTTGCCGTGGTGGCCGATGAAGTGCGCCACCTGTCGGCCAACACCCAGCGATCCCTCAACCAGATTACCGATATTCTGGGGCGGCTGACCCAATCCGGTACACAACTTGGCACTGTGCTGAACCGGATCACCAGTGAATCAAACAGTCAGCGGGCACAAGCGGAGCGGTTGCGCCACACCACCCAGGCGGTGCGAGAGATCGCTCGCAACACGGCGGTCATCGCCCTGCAAGGGGCTGACAATGCCAAGAGCCAGGAACGCAAGCTGGCCAGCTTTGCTGATCTTATCGCCCGCATCCACCAGCATGCCAGCCAAGTAAATCAGCTCTCGGTCAAGGTCTCGTCTCATATCCACCACCAGGCACAACAGATCCCCCATATTCTGGGTCAACGGAACTGACGACCCTTACATCTCGCGGCCCCATCAACAAAAACCCCCTCGTTTGACCGAGGGGGTTTTTCATTCAGGCAAGCAATGCCGGCTTAGACCAGTGGCTTCACCGAACGGCGAATGATCAATTCAGGCTCGACTGTCATCGACTCGACATCCAGCTCTTTATTACGGATCCGGCTGACCAACTGCTTGACCGCCAGCTGGCCTAATTCGGCTTTCGGGTGACGGACCGTGGTCAGCGGTGGGCTGGAGAAACGCGCCATCTCGACATCGTCATAACCAATTACGGAGATCTCATCCGGCACCTTGACGCCGGCTTCCCACGCCGCGCAAATCGCCCCGATCGCCATGGGGTCATCAAAGGCAAACACCGCGGTCGGGCGAGGCTGCAATGCCATAATCCGCTGCATGGCATCAAAACCGCTCTGGCTCTCGAAATCCCCTTCAAAGATCAGCGCATCGGGATGGGTTAAGCCCAACTCGGCAAAGGCATCCCGCACCCCAGAGAGTCGCTGCTGAGTGGTCGGTTTAGCAATCTGGCCAGTAATGCAGGCGATATCGCGATGGCCCAAGGCCAACAGATGGCGCACTGCCATGCCGGCACCAATGCGAGCATTATCGTTAATCACGTTAGCGAAATCGCACTCGGTACCCCAATCCAGCACCACCTGTGGCACATGTTTGTGGATGCGCAACATGTCGCGCAGCGGGGTATCGATATCGGTCCCCAATACCAGCAGACCATCAACCCGCTTTTCCATCAGCATTTTCAGATAATGTTGTTGGCGAGCGGGCTGATTTTCGGTGTTACAGAGGATCAGGCTGTAGCCCTGCTCGAAACAGTAGGCTTCGACCCCTTGCACCACTTCAGCAAAGAAGGGGTTCACGCTGGTGGTCACCAACATGCCAATGGTTCTGGTTGAATTGATTTTCAGACTGCGCGCCACCGAGTTGGGCGCGTAGTTGAGTTCTGCCACCGCCTCAAGCACTTTCAGGGTCGCGTCTTCGCTGACCCGGCGAGTGTGGTTGAGCACATGCGAGACGGTGGAGATGGATACGCCTGCGCGCGAGGCGACATCTTTAATAGTGGCCATCTCAGTCTCCTGACTGTCAAACGCGGAACATTAGCAGATTTCCCGAATAAAGGCTTTGATTTAACGGGGTCGGCCACGCAATTACCAATACCGACATAATTTATGTGTTCATTTCTTTTTGCGCAAACAGATTGTGGTCAAAATGAGCACAATGCACGGATAAATTATCAGCAGACCAATCCTCTGTCTTTTAACAAATAAACCTATTGGCAGCGATAATCAAAACCTGTTAATTGACATTAACCACTTTAAAATCAACAGATTTTGGCTTTTCATTTCAAAATAGCCCTATCCAGCCGTCTCTGGTTAGTATCTTTAACAGCTTGTTATTCTCCTGTGATGAGTGATAGAAACTTAACTATTGCCGGACACGCAGGATCAGGATCCGGAATGCCCCACGGAAATGAAACAATCCACTGATTAAGGGACGAATCAATGAATAAGTTGAATAAAGTAGCTGTAAGGGTAGCTGTTTCTGCCGCCTTATTGGGATCGGCCTCCCTGGCCCATGCGGCAGACACCATCAAGATCGGTATCGCCGGTCCGGTCACTGGCCCAGTCGCTCAATACGGCGACATGCAGTTCACTGGCGGCAAGATGGCGGTCGAGCAGATCAACAAAGCGGGCGGCATCGCTGGCAAGCAGATCGAAGCGATCGTCTATGACGATGCCTGCGATCCCAAGCAAGCGGTGGCAGTCGCCAACAAAGTAGTGAATGACGGCGTCAAATTTGTGGTCGGTCACCTCTGTTCCGACAACACCTTACCCGCTTCCGACATCTATGAAGATGAAGGGATCCTGATGATTACCCCCGCCTCCACCAACCCCAAGATCACCGAGCGCAGTTACCAGCTGACCCTGCGTACTATCGGTCTGGATAGCGATCAGGGGCCGACAGCCGCCAAGTACATCATCGAGCAGGTCAAGCCCCAGCGCGTTGCCGTTATCCACGACAAAAAGCAGTACGGTGAAGGGATCGCCTCCAGCGTCAAGGCCTCGCTCGACAAGGCGGGTGTCAAAGTGGTGGCCTTTGAAGGGATCACCGCCGGTGACAAGGACTTCTCCGCCCTGATCGCCAAGCTGCA
>JBOFSK010000142.1:0-16694 GCA_051651505.1 Aeromonas sp. | reverse complement strand
AATTAGAAAATTCCTGGACTTGGGATACAGCCTTTGTGTATGGCAAGACCAAGACTACCGAATCTGAACAAAATGTGTTCATGAAAGATCGTATTAATAATGCGATTGGTGCAACGTCAGCAGACGGTAAGCAGTGCCTTGACTCAGGTGGCAAAGTCATTGCGGGTTGTGTTCCTTGGAACTTGTTTGGCAATGGCGGTTTAAGTCAAGAAGCGATTAAATATGCAAGCTTTACCCGTAACGATAATGGTTCCAATGAGCAGCAGTCATTGGAGTTTAACTTGTCTGGTGATCTGCTCGAGTGGCAGGCTGGAACGATTGGATTTGCCGCAGGTTATCAGGTCCGTAAAGAGAGCGGTGAAACTAATCCGGATGCACTGGTCTCGCTGAAAAATGCTACTGGTAATGCGGAAGCTCCGACCAAGGGTAGCTATGATGTTAACTCTTTGTATGGTGAGGTAATTATTCCGCTGTTGGCAGATAAACCTTTTGTAGAGTCCCTTGAGGCTAGTATTTCATCACGTTATGATAATTACAGCTCTTTTGGTGACAACATTGCGATGGGCTACAGTATTACCTATCGTCCCTACAGTGATTTGATGCTGCGTGGTACTTATTCGGATGTGTTCAGAGCGCCGACAATTGCTGATCTCTATAGCGGGAAAACGCAGAGTTTTGATGTGTTGACTGATCCTACTGGGCAAGATGATGATGCACAGAAACCCGTTTATTATGGTGGTAATGGTGGGTTGAAACCAGAGCAGGGATATAGCACCTCATTGGGTGCGGTATATTCCCCTTCATATATAGATAATGCGTCTCTGACGGTCGATCTGTGGTCAGTCAAGCTGGATGATGTTATTGATGTCGTTGATCCTCAGTATATGTTGGATCAGTGTTTCTCTAGTGGCCAATTCTGCGACAAGATAGACCGAGCCCCTGATGGAAAAATCATGGGTATTGATGCAACCTATGCTAACTTGAGCTCGCTGGAGACCAACGGCATTGATTTCAATGTTAAGTATGCTTACGATCTCGATTTTGCAATGCTTGCTGCTAACTGGGAAAACTCATATTTAAAGAAATATGAGGTGACTCAACCAAACGGTGAGACGCTGGATTATGCTGGTACTTTTGTTAGCGACCAAATTGGTAACTACTCCAAGTGGCGTTCCACCATGTCATTGGATCTGTTCAATGAAAAAATGGGTGGTAGCTGGTCTGCGCGTTACATAAAAGGTGTTACGTATACCGCTGATGACGTAGATTTTAATGTGCCAAGTATGGTTTACCATGATTTGAATGCCCGTTATCAGGCAACTAGTGCATTGCGTTTGACCGCTGGTATTAATAACGTGTTTGATAAGACACCACCGCTTATCTTAAATGCACTTTCAGCGAATACTGACACCGTTACTTATGATGTACTCGGTCGAGCTTATTACCTGAAAGCGAATTACAAGTTCTAATCAACCCCCGTTGATATACAACCTCAGCTGGCCCGGTCGGGCCAGCTGTGCCCAACGTCCAAGGAAGTTACGGAGATAGGGTAATCCTATGAAGACAAGGACCATTACAATGAAGAAAGCGCTCCTTGGCAGCCTGGTTTCGGCTGCCTTGTTGACCAGCTTCAATCTGAGTGCCGCCACCGCCGGTCAGGCAGTGGATGTTCAAGCCGCCACCGACAACGCATCCAAAGTTTCCCAGCAGAAGATCGACAATTATGCCGAATCTGCCGAGTCAGCCCTGGCTCAGTACAAGGCTGCCCTGCGCCAGGTCGACAGTCTGCGCACCTACAACGAGCAGGTGGGCAAGATGGTTGAATCCCAGAGCGCCGAGCTTGCCTCGATGCAAAAGCAGATCGCCCAGATTGCCCAGACCAGTACCGAAGTGGTGCCCTTGATGCTCAAGATGATCGACTCTCTCGAGCAGTTTGTGTCACTGGATCTGCCGTTCCAGAAGGTCGAGCGTGAGGACCGCGTGGCGGCCCTGACCGACCTGATGAACCGGGCCGATGTCACCATCTCCGAGAAGTATCGCAAGATCCTCGAGGCTTACCAGATTGAAGAGGGCTTTAGTCGCACCATCGAGGCCTATAAGGCCAGCATGGATAAAGAGGGCAGCGAGAAGACCTACGAGTTCCTTCGGGTGGGCCGCATCGCTTTGATCTATCAGTCCCCGGATGGCAATGAGACCGGTATGTGGAACAAGCAGACCCGTCAGTGGGAAGTATTGCCCCAGGAGTATCGCAGTGCGGTTGAACAGGGCCTTCGCATCGCCAAGAAGCAGGCGCCTCCCGCGCTTATCAAGCTGCCGGTTCACACTGCGGAGAAAGCATCATGAAAGGAATCAAACTTGCTATTGCCTCCCTGATTGCGGGAGCGACCCTGATCACCCTGCCGGTGACAGCGGTAGAAAAACCGGTGGATCTCAATGCCCTGCTGAACCAGGTCAAGGCATCCAGCCTGAGCGAATCCCAACTCAACAAGGAGCGGGAAGCGCGCTTTTTGGCTGACAAGAACGAGCAAGGGGCGTTGCTGGCCAAGGCCAAGGCCGAGCTGGCTGCCGAAACCGCCAAGGGCGAGCAGCTCAAGGCGACCTTCGATGCCAATGACAAGCAGCTGACCGAGCTGACTGAAACCCTGCGCCAGCGTGCTGGCAACATGGGTGAGATGTTTGGGGTGTTGCGCCAGTTTGCCGGTGAGTTCAAGGGGATCTTCAATGCCTCCGCTCGTCGGGTTGAGCATCCGGAACAGGCCGCGCTGCTGACTCGTCTGGCGGAGAGTAAAGAGCTCCCCTCCAGCGAGGATCTGGAAGCCTTCTGGACCACTACCCTCGGCCGTATGGTTGACGGTGGCAAGGTGAGCCAGATGCCGGCGACTGTGGTTTATGGCGAGGGCAACCAAGCCGAGAAGACCGTCACCCAGATCGGGGAATTCAACACCGTTTCTGAAGGCAAGTACCTCACTTTCGTGCCGGAGACCGGCAAGTTCGAGCAGCTCTCCCGTCAGCCGGACAAGGGGGTGCTGAAGCCTATCGCCGAGTTTGAACAGGCTGGCAACGGGGTCCAACCGATCTTTATCGACCCGTCCCGTGGGGTGATCCTCTCCCTGCTGGTGCAGTCGCCCACGCTCAAGGAGCGGATCGATCAGGGTGGTGAAGTCGGTTACGTCATCATGGTGCTCGGTGTGCTCGGTACCCTGCTGGCGATCTTCTGTGGTATCCGCCTATCGCTGATCGGTTCGTCCATGCGCAAACAGCTGAAATCCGATCAGATCATCAAGGGCAACCCCATTGGTGACATGCTGGGGGCCTATCAGGGCCATCGCGGTGACAACATCGAGGATCTGGAGTCCAAGCTCGACGAGATCATCCTGCGCAACGTGCCCAAGTTCGAGAAGGGTATCAGCCTTATCAAGTTGATCGCCTCGGTGGCGCCGCTGCTGGGTCTGCTCGGTACCGTAGTGGGGATGATTGCCACCTTCCAGGCTATCACCCTGTTCGGTACGGGTGATCCCAAGCTGATGGCCGGTGGTATTTCGGAAGCGCTGGTGACCACCATGCAAGGTCTGGTCGTCGCGGTGCCCATGCTGTTCCTCTATACCATTGTGCAGACCCAGAGCCGTCGCCTGATCCAGGTGTTGGAAGAGCAGAGCGCCGGTTTCGTCGCCCGTTATCAGGAAAGTCTGCACGCCGCCAAAGCCGCAGCGTAAGGAGTTACCCATGTGGTTCTGGTTGATTGAAGAAGTCGAGTCGGTCCGCCGGTTTCTGGGGTTGGGGGGCGACGTACTGGTCGCCCTGTTCTTCCTGACTCTGATGATGTGGGCTTTGCTACTGGAGCGCTGGTTCTATTTTATGGCGGTCTACCCCAAGCAGGTGAAGCAGACCAAGGCCAGCTGGCAGGCCCGCAGCGATCATCTCTCCTGGTCTGCCAAGCAGATCCGGCGCGAGCTGGTCTCCCGGGTCGCTATGGCGGTGGACAAGGGGATGCCGGTCATCAAGGTGTTGATTGCCCTCTGTCCGCTAATGGGGCTGCTTGGCACCGTGGTGGGGATGGTGCAGGTGTTTGATACCCTGGCCATCACCGGCACCGGCTCACCGCGCGCCATGGCATCGGGGATTTCCAAGGCAACAGTACCGACCATGGCGGGCATGATTGCCGCGCTTTCCGGCCTGTTTTTTGTCAACCAGCTCGATCACAAAGCCAAATTGGCGGTGCAAAAGCTGGAAGACAACCTCAAACACGGTTGATGCAGGATGCACACCCCCGGTCTGGTTTGGCCGGCCGGGGGCACAGAACAAGCAAGGAGTTTCTGCTATGAGAAAACGTTACAGTGACAGCGGTGCTGACGAGGCGGCGATCGATCTGACCCCCATGCTGGACATAGTGTTCATCATGCTGATCTTCTTCATCGTCACTACCTCCTTCGTCAAGGAGTCCGGTGTCGAGATCAACCGTCCCAGTGCCAGCACGGCCGAGACGGTGAAGAAGGGCAATATCATGGTCGCGGTGCGCGAAAATGGTCAGGTGTGGGTCGACAAGCGGGTGGTGGAAGTGGGGGCGGTACGCGCCAACATCGAGCGGTTGCGGGCAGAAAACCCCGAGAGCGCTGTGGTGATCCAGGCCGATAACGAGTCCCGTTCCGGCTTGGTGGTCCAGGTCATGGATCAGATCCGCATGGCCGGTGTTCAGAGCATCTCCATTGCGGCAGACAAGAGCAGCTGATGCCGGAGCGAGACCTATGAGATACCTGATATCGTTAGCGGTCTCCTGTGTGGTGGTGTTCTTTCTGTTTTTAGGAATGAACAAGCTGATCACACCGGATCACCGGGAGCTGGTGGAGAAGGATGACGTCACCATGACCGATTTTATTCGCCTCAAGCCCCAGGAGAGCCTGCAAGAGAAACAGCGGGAGCTGCCCAAGCCGCCGCCACCCAAGCGGCCACCACCTCCTCCCGAGATGGAAGTGGCCAGTACGGATCGGCCGCAAATGGTGAGCTCCCCGATGGATATGCCCAAGCTCGACTTACCGGTCAATATCGGTGGTGGCAATGCCCTTGGTGCTTACAGCACCGGCGGTGGGGGGGGCGGCGTCGGTGGCAACAACGGCGCTATTCCGCTGGCAACCTTCGAGCCGATGATGCCCCGCAAAGCAGCGCTGGCGGGCTTGGCCTCCGGCAAGGTGGTGCTGGAGTTCACCGTCACCGAGCGGGGCACAGTCAGTAATGTGCGGATCGTGAAAGAGCAGCCACGCAGTTATGACTTGGGCAAAGAGGCGCGCAAAACCATCGCCAAGTGGACGTTCAAGCCGGCCATGGTGGATGGCAAGCCGCAGGCGAGCAGGATGCAGCAAGAAATCGAGTTCGCGGTCAACTAAGGAAGGTGGCGATGAACAAATTACACAAGATGATCCTCGCCCCGGTCGCCATGGCGGTGCTGCTTAGCACCGCCAGTTGGGCCGCCGAGCAGCCGACCCTGTCGGATCGCGCCTATCGGGCGGTCAACAAGGCGCAGGAGCTGATCACCGGGAAGAGATATGGCGAGGCCAATGCCAAGCTGCAGGAAGCACTCGCTGGCGCCGGCGAGCGGGTCTACGACAAGGGGGTTATTTTACAAACCCTGGGTTTCGTGGCCGCCCAGCAGGAGAAGTACGGTCAGGCAACCAAGTACTTCGCCGATGCTATCGCCACCGGCGGTCTGCCGCCACCCGTGGCCCAGCAGGTGCGCTACAACCTGGCCCAGCTCTATATGGCGGAAGGGAATTTTCAGGCCTCGGTGAACACCATGAAGGCGTGGTTTGCCAACCAGGGCAAGGAGGACAAGCCCAACGCCCATGCCTATATCACGCTAGCCAACGCCCACGTGCAGCTCAAGCAGTACCGTGATGCGATCCCGGCCGTGGATCAGGCGATCAAGCTGTCGGCAGGTAAGGTGCCCGAGTCTTGGTATCTGCTGAAAATGGGGGCTCATTACGAGCTGAAACAGTACAAACCGGCGACCGAGGTGCTGACCTCTCTGGTCAACATGTTCCCGGAGAAGAAGAAGTACTGGACCCAGCTGTCGGCCATGCATATGCAGGCAGGCAACGATGCCAAGGCGCTGGCGGCGCTGGAGTCGGCCTACAACCTCGGCATGCTGACCGAGGCGGCCGAGCTGCAACGGTTGGCCAACTACCTCGCTTTTACCGGGATTCCCCATCGCGCCGCACGGGTGATGGAGAAAGGGATGAAAGAGGGGGTGATTGCGCCAAGTGCTAGCAACTATAAGACGCTGGCCAATTACTGGCATCAGGCCAAGGAGCTGAACCCGGCGATCAATACCTTGGCTAAATCCTATCAGTTGGCACCCAGCGGCGAGCTGCAGCTGAAGATGGCGCGCATGATGATCCAGAGCAAGCGCTATCAGGATCTGATTGCGTTTGCCGCCAAGCCCGCTCCCGGTGCCAGCGGTGAGCAGCGAGCGGATCTTAAATTCCTGACCGGTGTCGCCTATTTTGAGCAGCAAAAACCGCAGGAGGCCCTCAACGCCTTCACGCAAGCGGCCCAAAATGGCAACGTCAGTGGCCGGGCATCTCCCTGGATCAGCTTTTTGAAAGAGCAAGCTGGGGCAGGATAACCGGCCGTTAAGTGATACTAACGACAATACCTACACTCTCTTTTATGGTTGCCTGGTGGCGCCATCAACCGCTCTTCGGAGCGGTTTTTTTGTGCTGGCAACCTGATGGTCAAGTTGGTGGAGGGGCAGGGCACCTGCGGCCGGGTTGCTGGGGGACTGTGATAGTTGTTGATAGCGCGCTCAGTGAAAACCGCGATTTTTAACCTGCAAAGTGCTATATCGAAGTTGAAATCTTGGCCGACTAAGGAAAGAATGCGGCCTTGGTTATTGGCACTTTGCGCAGCGTGGTCTGCCGGCTGCTAACCAAGGATGAGATGGCCATGGCCACTTTGGTATAGGAAACCACACAGGAATTTTATGAATCTCCTTCGCACTGCCGCTTCGGCTCTTGTATGCACATTTGCGCTGGTTAGCCAGCAGGCCGCGGCCGTTGAGTACCCCTTGCCGGCAGCGAATAGCCGCTTGATCGGTGAAAACCTCGAATATGTGGTGCCGGCGGATAATCGCGCACTGGAACAGATCGCCGCTGACTTTCAGTTAGGGCTGACCAACGTCATGGAAGCCAACCCGGGGGTTGATCCTTATCTGCCTACGGCAGGGAGCACCTTGATCATCCCACACCAGTTGATCTTGCCTGATGCCCCCCGTGAAGGGATTGTGCTCAACGTGGCCGAGATGCGTCTTTACTACTACCCCAAGGGTAAGAACGTGGTACAGGTGTTGCCTATCGGGATAGGTCAGCTCGGTGCGGATACGCCGGAAAACTGGATCACCACGGTGCAGCGCAAGCGTGCCAACCCGACCTGGACTCCGACTGAGAATATCCGTCGCCGTTACGCCGCCCAAGGTAAAACCCTGCCCGCGGTATGGCCAGCCGGCCCGGATAACCCCATGGGATTGCATGCGCTCTATATTGGCAACCTCTATGCCATCCACGGTACCAACGCTACCTTCGGCATCGGCTTGCGGGTGAGCAGCGGTTGCGTGCGTCTGCGTGCTGACGATATCAAATATCTGTTCGACAACGTGCCGGTCGGCACCCGCGTTCAGTTCGTCAACCAGCCGGTCAAGAGCACAGTCGAGCCCGACGGTGGTCGCTATATCGAGGTGCATCAGCCACTGTCACGGAACGAGGCCGAGTTTAACTCCACTGCCTCGCTGCCCTTGCCCATGACCCCGGCCATCACCCGTTTTATCGCGCACGCCGAGTCTGACTCCAATGTGGTCAAGCAGGTACTGGAACAGCGTACTGGCATGCCGACCCGCCTCAATCCCTGATCAAGAGGGTTGCCCGTGCCCAGTGCACTGGCTGAAACCTTGCCAGATAAAGAAAACGGCGACCAGATGGTCGCCGTTTTTTATGGGGCATTCACGCCGTGCTTATTGCACGCAAACCGGGCAAAGGGCATAGGTCCCTTGGGGGTCGTTGAAGCGAGTCAGCGGGTCTAGGCCACGGTTGAGCTCCAGCAGTGCGCTGCCCAGTCCTGCCGGTAGCCAGCTTTGCAGCCGGGTTGCCAACACCTGGGCATTGCTATCGAACAGCTGGCGCAGGAACTTGTCTTTGGTGGACTCTTCCGGTTCGATAGGGGTTACCTGCCACTCTTGGAGATTGGCAAGCTCAGCGGCAGCCATGATGGCATCATCCAGGCTGCCAAATTCGTCCACCAGCCCCAGCGCCTTGGCATCTGCACCGGTCCAGACCCGTCCTTCGGCCGCATTTTCCGCCTCTTGCGGGCTCAAACCACGCCCCTTGCTGACCAGACCGATAAAGCGCTGATAGGTATTCTCCACGTTCAGCTGGATCGCCTGACCAACGTGATCCGGCAGGGCGCGGGTCGGGCCGATGCCGACGTAATCGGTCGTGCCCACACCGTCGGTGTGCACCCCGAACTGGGCCAGCGCTTTGTCGATGGTGGCGAACATGCCAAACACCCCGATGGAGCCGGTGAGGGTGGTGGGGGAGGCGAAGATCTTGTCCGCATCGGCGGCGATCCAGTAACCACCGGAGGCCGCATAGCTGCTCATGGAGATCACCACCGGCTTGCCCGCTTGTTTCAGGGCCAACAGTTCGGCGCGGATCTGCTCGGCGGCGAAGGCGCTGCCACCGGGGCTGTCGACCCGCAGGACGACGGCTTTGATCTGGTCATCGCGACGGGCATCGGCCAGCAGATCCGAGAGGCTATCGCCACCGATAGTGCCAGCAGGCTGCATGCCATCCATGATGGCGCCACTGGCGATCACCAGACCTACCCCATCCTTGCCACCTTGGGGATATTGTTCGGGCGCGGCGGCCAGATAGGCTTTCAGGCCAATCCCTTTCCAGCCGTGATCGTCTGCTTCCCCCACCTCTTTAATGACCGCCTGGGTCATTTCGTCCCGGGTAGCCAGTTGATCGACCAGGCCATTGTCGAGGGCGTAGTTGGCTGCATTACCGCCAGCCTTGCGCAGCAGTTCGAGGAAGCGATCCTTGCCCGGTGCGACGGCTTGGGGCTCGATCTCCCGCTGCTCGGCCACGTCAGCTACATAGGATTGCCATAGCTGATCCAGCCAGCGTTGATTCGCCTCTTTTGTTTCGGGGGACATGTCATCGCGGGTATAGGGCTCGACGAAGGACTTGTAGGTGCCGACCTTGAACACATGAGGAGTAATGTTGAGTTTCTCCAGCGCCGACTTGAAGTGGGTCTGATAGACCCCGAGCCCCTCGATCATCACGGCGCCGCTCTGGTTGAGCAGCACGTGATCGGCGTGGGCCGCCAGTAGATAGGGGCCCTGGGCATAGAAGTCTGCCATGGCGATAACCGGCTTGCCGCTCTCTTTAAAGGCCTCGATAGCGTTTGCTACCTCCTGCAGTTTGGACAAGCTGGCCCCTTGCAATCCTTGCGGCTTGAGCACCAGTGCCTTGATGCGATCGTCATCCTTGGCGCTCTTGATAGCCCACAGCAGTTCTGCAAGGACGATCTCGCTTGGCTGCTCATCGCTGCTGTCCATCTGGCGCAGCAGCTGTACGGTGGGATCGGTCTGGCTGCGCTGTTCCACCAGTATGCCATTGAGATTGAGGGTCAGTGCTCCTTCGACAGGGGCCTGGGGTGCCTCTTGCTGGCTGACACTAAAGGCGATGACCAGCACCACGATGAGAAACAGCAGATTGATCAGCATCAGCCGGGTGAAATTGAGCAGGCGCCACAGGCTGCGGAACAACCAACCCAGACCTTTGAAAATAGACATAGTCGCGTTATCGCCCTGTTAATGGGTAAAGAGGGGTCATTATTAACCCGTTGTGGGTGAAATTGCCATTTCCAGCTGGTCAATCCCGCCTATCTTCGTTCAGGGCACGGCTGTTCGCTGAAAAAATGTCCAAACATTTGTTTGAAAAAGAGTTTTTGATTCTTTACTCTAGCTTCATGTTGATAACAAAAAATTAACCGCAGGCCCCGTGAGTTGTTACCCAATCCCGCGCCACCCTCGGTTTACCCAGCGGTGTCAGCGTGTCTTGAACGTGGGTTTAAGGTGCGTCTTGGTCCCAAAGAGGAGAGCATAATGAGCCTTTACCCTACCTTATTGACCCCCCTTGACCTTGGTTTTACCCAACTGCGCAACCGCGTGCTGATGGGCTCGATGCACACCGGTCTTGAAGAGGAGAAAGGCGGTTTTGACAAGCTGGCCGCCTTCTATGCCGAGCGCGCCCGGGGAGGGGTCGGCCTGATTGTCACCGGCGGCATTGCCCCCAACTTGCGTGGGCGGCTGGTGCCCCACGGCTCACAACTGAGCTTTCCCTGGCAGGTGAGCAAGCATAAAAAGGTGACCCGAGCGGTGCATCAGGAGGGGGGCAAGATCGCCCTGCAGATCCTCCATGCTGGTCGTTATGCCTATCATCCGTTTAGTCTGGCGCCGAGCGCCCTCAAGGCCCCCATCTCCCCGTTCAAGCCGCGCGCCATGAGTGAGCGGCAGATCCGCGGTACCATTCGTGACTTCGCAGCGACGGCTGCGCTGGCCAAGGCGGCCGGTTACGACGGGGTCGAGGTGATGGGCTCGGAAGGTTATCTTATCAACCAGTTTATCTGTGCGCGCACCAACCAGCGCAGCGATGGCTGGGGGGGCAGCAGCGAAAACCGGATGCGCTTTGCGGTGGAGATAGTGCGCGCCATTCGCGAGCGGGTCGGCCCTGATTTCATCATTATCTTCCGCCTCTCTATGCTGGATCTGGTGGAGCAGGGCTCCTCCTTGCCTGAGGTGATCGCCTTGGGGCAGGCGCTGGAGCAGGTCGGTGTGACCTTGATCAACACCGGCATCGGCTGGCATGAGGCGCGGATTCCGACCATCGCCACCAGCGTGCCCCGCGGCGCCTTCAGCTGGGTGACGGCGGAGCTGAAAAAGCACCTTAAGGTGCCGCTCATCACCACCAACCGGATCAATACCCCTGAGGTGGCCGAGCGCATTCTGGCCGGAGGCGAGGCGGACATGATCTCCATGGCGCGTCCTTTCCTGGCGGATCCCGAGTTTGTCATCAAGGCGGCCGAAAACCGGGCGGACGAGATCAATACCTGCATCGCCTGCAACCAGGCTTGTCTTGATCATGTGTTCAAGCAAAAGCGTGCCTCCTGCCTGGTGAATCCCCGCGCCTGTTTCGAAACCGAACTCACCTTCGGTCGAGTGATCCAGCCGAAAAAGCTGGCGGTGGTGGGGGCGGGCCCGGCTGGGCTGGCGTTTGCCTGTTACGCTGCCGAGCGAGGTCATCAGGTGAGCCTGTTCGATCAGGCCAGCGAGATCGGTGGCCAGTTCAACTTTGCCAAACAGATCCCGGGTAAGGAGGAGTTTCAAGAAACCTTACGCTACTTCGCCAAGCGGCTGGAAAAGTGTGGCGTCGAGCTCTACCTGGGTCAGCGCCAGAGTGCCGAGAGCCTGCTGGGCGGCGGGTTTGACGAGGTGATCCTCGCCACCGGTATTCGTCCGCGCAACCCTCATATTCCGGGCATTGAGCACCCCAAGGTGATGAATTACCTTGATGTGTTGCGAGATCATAAACCGGTCGGCAGCAAGGTTGCGGTCATTGGCGCAGGTGGGATTGGCTTTGATGTGGCTGAGTATCTGGTCGACAAGCCGGGTGAGCGTAGTCGTGATCACTGGCTCAAGGAGTGGGGTATCGACAAGAGTCTCGGCGAGCGCGGCGGCCTTATCCCGCCACAGATAGATGCCCCCGAGCGGCAGATCTGGCTGCTTCAGCGCAAGGAGAGCAAGGTCGGTGATGGTCTTGGCAAAACCACCGGCTGGATCCACCGTACTGCACTCAAGAACCGCCAGGTGCAAATGCTGGCCGGGGTGCAATATCTGCGGATCGATGATGAGGGCTTGCACATTCAGGTCAGTGGCCAGCAGCAGTGTCTGCCGGTGGATCACGTGATTATCTGTGCCGGGCAGGAGCCCCTCAAGGAGCTGCAAGCCGGCTTGGCGGCGGCAGGTAAACCGGTCCATATCATCGGCGGTGCAGACGTGGCGGCGGAGCTGGATGCCAAACGGGCCATCCGGCAAGGGGCAGAATTGGCTGCCGTCATCTAGTCAACTATGCTGCTGGTATTGCGATAAACCCCTGAGCCTCAGGGGTTTTCTTCATCTGGTGCTGTGCTAAGGTAGCGCAATTACCGCTCTGACAAGGAATTGCCCATGGATGCCCTCACTCTGTTGCTCAACCGCCACTCTTGTGGTCGCCTGACCACCCCGGCCCCCAGTGGCGAGGTGCTCGACACGATTCTTAAGGCGGGGCTGCGCGCGCCGGATCATGGCACCCTGACGCCCTGGCAGTTTATCCTGTTTGAAGGGGAGGGGCGTGCGCGGCTGGGGGCGGTGTTGGCTGATGCTGCGCGGGCCCGTGGTGAAGATGAAGAGAGTATTAGCAAGTGCCGTGACGCACCGCTGCGCGCGCCGCTGTTGGTAGCGGTGGCGACCCGTTATCAGGATCACCCCAAGGTGCCGAAACTGGAGCAAGAACTCTCCGCCGGTTGCGCCTTGATGGCGATGCAGATGGCGGCACAGGCGCAGGGCTTCAATGGTATCTGGCGATCTGGCTGGTTTATCTTCGATGCGCAGGTTAATCAAGGGCTGGGATTGGCGGCGGGCGATCAGCTGGTGGGCTTTCTTTATTTGGGTACCCCTATGCTGGAAGCACGCAAGCTGCGTGAGTTGCCGCTGGGGGAGTTTGTGCGCCGCTTCTGATGCGTTCGGCCCCTGGCCGTGTCATTGCGATGTGCCACCTGAATCACACCTAGGCCGCTCATTGAGTGCAAATCCGGTTTGGCGATGACCGGTTGGCTGCGGTTAAATTGTGGGATCGGTCTCTCAATCTCGTTATGTTTTGCTATGTAAAACGTTTGCGCCCCGTTATTATACTTTTGCTAATTGAAAGGGGATCCCTTCCAATTCTCTGCGATGAGAGTCGCATTTCCGTAGCACCTTTTTATAGCCCAACGCCTTTATGGCATTGGGCTTTATTTTTATGGATGTGGATCTTTTAAATGCCCAACCCGGTTTCAGCGGTAGCGGGTCAAAATAAGCAAGGCCCCCGTGTGGGAGCCCTGCTGGTATTAAGCTGGCTTAAAGCGTGATTGCTTAGCCGTGTTTGCGGCCAGAGAGGCGGCACCACTCTTCCTTGACGGCAGTCGGGTCCATGTCGAACCACTGGCCGTAGATGGTTTCCAGCTCGGGGGCCTGGCTCTCCAGCACGCCGGAGAGGGCCATCAGGCTGCCCGGTTTGCCGTGGCCAGCAATGAGCGGCGCCAGTTCACGCAGCGGGCCAGCCAGAATGTTGGCGACTACCACGTCTGCTTCGACGTCTTGTGGCTGGTCGGCAGGCAGGTAAAGCTCGATTTGGCCTGCAACGCCGTTGCGCTCGGCGTTGTCGTGGCTGGCCTGGATGGCTTGTGGGTCGATATCGATACCGATCACGCGGGCGGCGCCCAGTTTCAGGGCGGCGATGCCGAGAATGCCGGAACCGCAGCCAAAATCGACCACCGTCTTACCGGTCAGATCCAGCCCGTCCAGCCATTGTAGGCAAAGTGCAGTGGTGGGGTGAGTACCGGTACCAAACGCCAGACCCGGGTCCAGCATGACGTTGACCGCATCGGGGTTTGGCACATCGCGCCAGCTCGGGCAGATCCACAGGCGCTCGCCAAACTGCATGGGGTGGAAGTGATCCATCCACTCGCGCACCCAGTCCTTGTCCTCCAGCTGCTCGACCTTGTAACCAACGTCTTCGCCGAAGATCTGCTGGAAGAAGGCGATGGTCGGTGCCGGATCGGTTTCGGCATCGAACAGCCCCATTACTTCGGTCTCGCCCCAGAGCGGGGTTTCACCGGGCAGCGGCTCGTAGACGGGGACATCTTGGGCATCCATAAAGGTCACCGCCTGGGCTCCACGCCCCAGCAGCATGTTGCTCACCTTGTCTGCGGTCTTGGCAGTGGCGTTGATTCGAATTTGTATCCAGGGCATGGCGTCGACTCTTCATAAATGTGAAACCGCGAGATTCTACCATCATGGGGCTGTGCTGTCGTGGTTTGCCCATGTTGTGAAGCGATGCGGGGCTTTTGCCGGCTTGGCACGGTTCCTGTATTACGCTATGTAGGCGAAGACGACCGGTTTTCGCTGAACGCTTTGCTCACGTTCCATCATTTTTTGATTGCCACCGACCGGTGGCATTTTTTTTCCTCAACCGGCCAACTAACTTGAGAGGGGCTTTTTGATGGCGGGATTGACGTGGCCTGAGCATGCGCGTTAGTTGGCACGTTCTCTGCAAGTTCTGAATGTCCTGCTGAAGGATATGTGTGTGATCGTTACCCTAATGTTCAGGTACTCGGGCCATTTTTTATGAAATGGCCCTTTTTTTATCTGCATGTTGCGCAATAGAGCCGGTTCAGGATGACCGCGTGTGTCTGTTTGGGGCATTCCTTTGGTGACAGTGACACATCTTGGTGCGCTAAGGGGTGAATAGCCCTGGCTGCGAGGGCTTTCATCGGGGTGACCAGCCGCTGTGAGTTCCGACTCGTTGGATGAACCTTGGCGTGGGCTCGAGGGTGGTTGGATTACCAGAGATTTTCGCTGACTATCGCCTGATTGGGTTTTAGGCCGAGGGGCACGGACTGGCGCTCTGCCAGCATGCGAATTTGCCCTTCGATCAAGCTGGCGTTGGGCCCCATCACCAGTACTAGCTGGTGGTCGTTGAGCCGGATCCAGGAGAGGCAACCCAGCGCGGGTAGGCGGGACTCTTCCACCAGGCTGATATCGCATACTCGCAGGCTAAGGCGGGTCAGACAGACGCTCATGGCTTGCAGATTGTCCATCCCTCCCAGTACTTTGAGATACTGAATTGCCAGCATTTGTGGATCAGGCGGCGCCACGTTGGCCAGTTGTTGCTGCTCTTTTGCGATGGGCTGGCTGGGCATGCCAAGGGGAGTGCGTTCTAACAGTTTATAAAACAGCAGGCTGTAGAGAACAAAAAATAGGATGCCGACCGGGATCAGCCAAAAGCTGTGCTTACCGTATTGATAACTCAAGAGCAGATCGAGCAAACCTGCTGAAAAGTAGCTGCCCACCTGGATTCCCAGCGTATTGCACACCGCCAGTGATAGCCCGGTCAGCAGGGCATGAGCCAGAAAGAGTCGCGGGATGGTGAACGCGAACAAAAACTCGATCGGCTCGGTGATCCCCACCAGTGCCGAAGTGAGCGCCAGAGAGAGGAGTAAGCCTCCCTGTGGCAGTCGTTTCATGCGCTGATGATGTAACCAGATGGCAAAGCAGGCTCCCGGCAGGCCGAAAATAATAATGGGATAGAGACCGGCTACATAGCCCGCATGGAGCGGTTGTGCGGAGGCCAGGGCCAGCAGGTTGTTTTCGCCAAGGCCGATGACGCTGCCCAGTACCTGATGGAGTCCGAGCGGGATCAGTAGCCGGTTGAGGGTGCCGTAGCAGAAGGCGCCAAAGGGGGTGGTGAGCAAGTCGGAAGTGAGCAAGGTCAGCCCGTGCTCCAGGGGGGGCCACAGCAGGGCAAGGGGAATGGCGATCAGCAGGCAGGCAAGCGCCGAGATCAGCAGGCTGGGAAAATCTCCGCTGGTGATCTTTAGCCAGCCCGGTATTTTTTGCTGATGTACCCAAGGATAGATGATGGCGGTGGTAAGCCCGGCCAGCAGGCCGCAGATCATGTCTGCGTGCAGGTTAGGGGCCAGCGTATTAAAGGCGGTACTGAGCAGCAAAAAGTTGACGGCACCTGCCAGTGCCTGCCCGCCAAGCTCCTGCCGACTGAGGCCAAAGGCAATCGCCACCGCATAGATGAGCGGCATCTGGCTGAAGATCGCTTGTCCGGTGAGGGAGAGGATCGTCAGATCCAGCACATCGGGTTGCCCAAGCCGGGAGATCAAGGCCGCCATTGGTAGGATGGAGACTGGCAGCAACAAGGCATAACCAAGCCGCTGCAGGGCCTGGGTCATGATTTCACGGGTGGCTTTTACGGACATACAGTGACAACTTTCTGTGACTTGTCGCACAGTTTACCTGAAAAGCACCTCTTTTGGGATAGCATTGAAACCCATTATTTATCTTTTTGTTAGTGTTGTTCGAAAAGTGCCCGCACTTCCCGCGATGGCGGCGCAGTCTGCAGACTGACCACGATGAAGACCACCAATCCCAGCCCCAGGCTCGGCACTATGGCATGCAGGCCCGCCAGCTTGATCCCCCACTGACTTAGCACCCCATAGCTGACGATGCCACTGACCATGCTGGCCAGCGCGCCGGGGCCGTTGGCCCGCGACCAGTAGAGACCAAGCACCAGTGGCCCGAGAAACACCGCCTGCAGGCCACCAAACGCCAGCAGGTTGAGCCAGATAATCATCTGGGGCGGCTGCAGCGCGGCCAGTAGCACCAGGGTGCCGAGGATCAGGGTACAGAGCAGGGAGAGGCGGGGAATACGGACCTCTAACTTTTCTTGTTTTGGATTGAGGTAGTTGAGGTAGAGATCCTTGACCAGCGTGGCCGAGGCCTGGATCAACTGGGAGTCAATGGTCGACATGATGGCAGCCATCGGCGCCGCCAGAAAGAC
>JBOFSK010000141.1:0-2761 GCA_051651505.1 Aeromonas sp. | reverse complement strand
GCATGCCATGCAAGCGCTCTCCCAGCTGAGCTATAACCCCAACTCACCTCGGCGCTACCAAAGTTATCTCCGGCAACGGAGGCGGATGATAGGCATCACCTGCTTTGCTGTCAACCCTAAAATATAAGCACATAACTCGTTTGCTCAAAGTTAGAGCTGATTGCTTGATTTAACAGCGAAACTGATGCCATCCCTCTGTTTTTGGTCATAAATCACTTTTACTGCCGGCACAGCGACCACTCTGGTGCGCCGCCAAAAAAATGAACCAATCGCAAGCCACAAAACCTGCAACAGCCCGCCGTTCAGGGTGATGGTGCCAGGTGATGGGTACGTGCCCCCAGTAACCAAGGATTCTGACCCATGATAAGAAATCCTTTCCATGAAGAACTTTGCACTTGGAAACGTTTTCCATGATTTAGGTAAATTTACAACATAAAAAGTTGATCCAGCTCACGGAACACCCTAGGATCAAACCGTGACCTAGGTCACAAAAAGTCATCAATCACCGATCAGTGAGGTCAACCATGTTTGAGCATCTAGCCGTAATGTTCCACCTCAAAGGTGCAACCCGTAAAAATGGTGTCGTTGAGAAAGATACTTATGCTCCGTCCACCCGCGCATACTACTTTCGCTACGGCCAGTAATGAGTGAAATTTTACACCAAAAAAGTAATTAAATTACATCACACACTTCACATCGCAGCACCGTCAAGGGGCTGTCCTGTCCGGGCCAGAGCGATACCTCGGCCAAACCTGAACTCCACCATATAAGAATGGGGCCCGCAGGCCCCATCTTTTATCCTGCTGGCTTATGGTTGGATCACCAGCTGATCCAAGCATCAGACCATACCCGTCTCTGAGCGCCTCACCACCGCACCAAGCACTATCGAGTGCGTTATTAACCTTGATAGCGGCAGCCACTGTTGCTGACGTCCTCATCCGTGTTATCGACCCTGCCAGCTTGGTAAGCCGGATCATCGCCGCTGGGCCGCACCACCGCGCCTTCTTTGCTCTTGCCCCGCAACGGATGATGGACACCAAGACTCAAGTCGCCCTTGTCAGTCACAAGCGTGATATATCGCTAGGTGCCTCCCAAAGCGGGCATCACGGATATTACTTGTCATGGCCAGCGGGCTGCCCAGCAATGACCGCTTGGGTGAATCACGCGAACAAGAGGGTGACGGTATTCATGTTGATTGCTGGCGTGCGCTGAATATTTATTTTAAAAAAAAGGGCCCCGAAGGGGCCCTGTCATCGCTTACTGTGTCGCCTATTGGCTCAGATTATGGGCAGCTGGCAGCGCCAACATCAACCCAGACATCGTTCTTGCCTGGCTCGTTACCCTGAGTCCACCACTTGGCTTTCCACTGACGACCATTGTGGTTAGTCACATCGCCACCGTTGTAGGCAACGCTTGCGGCCCAACCCAGCTGAACATTGCTCTCCAGTGCCCACTGGTCTGCAGCACGGCTAGGCTCGTTACCTTGGGTCCAGTACTTGGCGCGCCATACCAGTTGGTCGTGGCTCACTTTGTCGCCACCGTTGTAGACCTTACCACTCTGCCATGCTGGTACTTTGCTGGCGTTAGGGTCAGTCGGGTTGCAGCTGTCACCACCCGTGTCACCACCATCACCACCCTCAATGATGGCGGTCACCAGCAGGCGAGTCGCCGCGTTGGCATCCAGGGCGCCATCAGATACGGTCAGGCTCAAGTCATAGCTAGTGTCGGCATCCACGTCCGGACCTGTCACAACCAAGGTTGCGCTGTTGTGGCCAGTTGCTGTGATACCGGCTGGTACATTCCACTGATAGGTCAACTCGTCACCGTTAGGGTCGGTTGCTTCAGCAGTGATACTCACTTGCTTACCTTCTTCAACTTTGAAGTTGGCAGCCAGCTTAACCACAGGGGCCAGGTTCGGTTGCGGTGCTTTGTTGGTCACCACAACTTGATCCTTGGCAACCAGTTCGTGGTCATCGGTCACGGTCAGTTCAAATACCAAAGTGGTATCAGCCGTCACGCCATCAACGTCAACCTGCGCCTGTGCTTGGTTAGCGTCACGCAATACCGCTTGTGGACCAGAGATCTGCTTCCAGCTGTAGGTCAGTGCGCCTTTCTCAGGGTCATAAGAGGCAGAGCCGTCAAGTACCAGAGCAGCCGGACCACTCACAGTCACATCACGACCGGCATTGGCTACCGGTGGCTTGTTGGTCGGTGGGGTAGTACCTTCGCCATGGCCCAGACCTTCATGCATTGCATTGAGCAGGTCGCCGTTATCCGCATCGATTTCCCAAGAGAAAACACCGCCCAGCTTGTTGGCCATCACGTACTGGCCTTTAGCACGGACAGAACGTTCGTCATCATAAGTGATCAACTCACCGGTCGATGGCTTGAACAAGGTTGCCGCTTCGGCCGTCTCGTCGTAGGTGTATTCCCAGCCTGCGCCCATGTGGTTGTTGACGATGTCACGATAGTCGAGCACGCCATCTTCCCAGGTCCCTTTGATCTTGCCAGTCGCAGTACCGGTGAAGGGGTCGTTACCCTGATAACCGTTCACGCCTTTCCAGCCGCGACCGTAGGCACCGACACCGACCACCAACTTCTCGGCATCAACACCCTGAGCCAGCAGTAGCTCAACCGCTGCGTGGGTATTGTAATGCTTGTTGGCAGAGCCATTGGTGGCTTCATACAGGTTAGCCTGATGACCCAGCTCGGTGTTGCTCCATGCGCCGTTGTAGTCGTAGCTCATGATAAAGATGTTATC
>JBOFSK010000140.1:0-2950 GCA_051651505.1 Aeromonas sp. | reverse complement strand
CAGGCCCTCAAAAATTTCGCTTTTGGCGTAATAAATACCTTCCAGCGAGCCGAAGCCCTCCAGATGGGCCGCCGCCACGTTGTTGATGATGGCCGCATCCGGCTGGGCCAGCGAAGTGGTCCAGGAAATCTCGCCCTTGTGGTTGGCACCCAGCTCCATCACGGCAAACTGATGCTGCGGCTCAAGGCGCAGCAGGGTGAGCGGCACCCCCACTTCGTTATTGAAGTTGCCCGCGGTGGCCAGCACTTCCCCTTCGTGGCGCAGGATGGCGGTCGCCATCTCTTTCACCGTGGTCTTGCCGCAACTGCCAGTGATCGCCAGCACTTTCGGGTTGACCCGTTGACGCACCAACTTACCCAGGCAGCCTAATGCCTTAAGGCTGTCAGCTACCACCAGTTGAGGAATGGCCAGCGGCAGTTCGCGCTCGACCAACAGGGCCGATGCGCCAGCCGCCACCGCCTGATCGCAAAAATCATGGGCATCGAAACGCTCACCGCGCAGGGCCACAAACAGCGCGCCGGCACCCAAAGTGCGGGTATCGGTACTGACTGCAGTGATCTCGCTATCTTCGCCAAGCAGGCGGGCATCAAGTGCTTGCGCCAGTTCGGCAAGCTTGAGGGTCATCATCTGAATGACTCCAATAGTGTGTGCAAAGCGGCGGCGACGGTTTCCCGGTCGCTGTAGTGCCGCTTGTCGGTTCCAATGATTTGATAATCCTCATGGCCCTTACCGGCCACCAGGATAATGTCCTGTTTGTTTGCCTGCGTGACGGCCAGCGCGATCGCCTTGACCCGATCATGCTCCACCTGCACCCGGGCAGGATCGCGAAGACCCGCCACCATGTCAGCCATGATCCGGGCCGGTTGCTCGGTGCGGGGATTGTCGTCGGTCAAGATCACCCGGTCAGCATATTGCTCAGCCATGGCCGCCATCATAGGGCGCTTGCCACTATCGCGATCGCCGCCACAGCCGATCAAGCACCACAGCTGGCCATGGCAGTGCACTCGCAGGGCCTGCAATGCCTTCTCCAGCGCATCCGGGGTATGAGCGTAATCGACCACCGCCAGCGGGGTATCGCCACCACCGAAACACTCCATGCGACCGGTAACAGGCTGCAATTGCGGCGCAGTTGCCAACAGTGCGTCGAAGTCGTAACCGAGTACCAGCATCACCCCCATCGCTGCCAGCACATTGCTGACGTTGAAACGCCCGAGCAAGGGGGCTGATAGTACACCATTCCCCCAACTGGAGTTAATCTGGGCACGAAAACCTTGCTGGTGAAATTCGAGCTGCTGCGCCGTTAACTGACGGCCAACATGGTTTTCAAGCGGGCCATCCACACTGAAGGCCACCGCGGTTGGGTATTTTTTAAGCCACAGGGCCCCGAGCTCATCATCTTGGTTGATCACTGCATTTGGCTCAGCGACCAGTTGCAGCAACTGCTCCTTGGCGGCGCCATAGGCTTCCATGGTGCCGTGGTAGTCGAGATGATCCCGGCTCAAGTTGGTGAAGACGGCCGCAGCAAACGACAGCGCGGCGACGCGGTGCTGCACCAGACCGTGACTGGAGACCTCCATCGCCACCAGATCTACGCCCTGCTCTTGCAGCTGCGCCAGATTGCCTTGCACCTGTACGGCGCTGCCGGTGGTGTTTTCCGCTGCCATCAACTGGCCAAACAGGCCATTGCCGATGGTGCCCATCACCCCGGCCTTGCCACCCAGCAAGGTACGCCAGTTGGCCACCAGCAGCGCCGTGGTGCTTTTGCCGTTGGTGCCGGTGATCCCCACCAGCTGCAGTTTTTGTGCAGGCTGCTGGTAGAAATAACCGGCCAGCTCGCAGAGCCGGGCAGGAAGATCCGGGATCCCGATACAAGGCACCGCGGTCGATGGCGCCACGAATTCACCATCCTCCTCAAACACCACGGCGGCCGCGCCCTGCGCCACCGCCTGTTCGATAAACCGTCGGCCATCCAGCTGGTGGCCGCGAATAGCCACGAAGAGTGAGCCGGTGCCAACCTGTCGGCTATCTAGCTGGATATCGGTCAACGCCAGCGCCGGTGCGCTAATGCCGAAGGGACGCAGTAATAGATCAAGTCCGTGGGACAACATGAAGAGCCTCCGTCTGGGCAAAAATGCCGCCATTCAAACTGCAACGCGACACGCAAGAGCCCCTGTGATAGCCAGGGGCAGGAGAAAGGAGATAAGCAGCCATCACGTCCGTGGTGCCAGATTGGGAGCCTGCGCACGGGCAAGCTTGGTGGGCACTGAAGGCGGCACCGCATCGGGACGGATATTGAACAGCTGCAGCACCCCGCCCATGGCCTCGGCAAACGGTGGGGTCGCGACGGCGCCACCATAATAAGCGCTGCCTTTGGGTTCGTTGATCACCACCACCATCACGAAACGGGGATCGCTGGCGGGGGCAAAACCAGCAAACCAGGCCATGTAATCCTTACCATAACCACCGGCGACGGCAACCTTGGCAGTACCACTCTTACCACCGACCCGGTAACCCGGGATTTTGGCCTTGGGAATCCCGTTGTCGACCACATACTCCAGCGCCTGCAACATGGCAGTGGCATTATTTTGGTCGATCACCTGCTCCCCCTTGGGCGGCGTAGTGACCTTGACGATGGAAAGGGGGACCCGTTTGCCTTTGTTGGCCAAGGTGGCATAAGCCGAGGCTAACTGCAGCGGCGCCACCCGCAAACCATAACCAAACGACAGGGTCGCTCGCTCGATATCGGACCAACGGCGGCGCTGGGGCAGCATGCCGCTGCTCTCACCCATCAGGGCGCTGCCGGTATCCATGCCGAAACCGAACATGCTGAGGGTGTTGATCATCTCCTGCGCCGGCATCCGCAGCGCGATGCGTGACATACCGATGTTGGAGGAGTAACGCAGGATATCGTAGAGATTGGTCGCCTTGTGAATACTGACGTCCTTGATCT
>JBOFSK010000139.1:0-1223 GCA_051651505.1 Aeromonas sp. | reverse complement strand
GGGGCACACGATCAAATGCCTTCTCTAAATCGAGGAAGGCCATGTGTACTGGCTGGTTCTTCTCTCGATGCCTCTCCAGCAACAGCCTGACGGCGTAGATTGCATCAGTGGTCCCTCTTCCTCTAACAAATCCACACTGATTGGGGCTAATGGAGATGATCTTCCGGAGACGGGTGTCAATTACACGCTCGAATATCTTCATGGCATGACAAAGCAGGCGGATTGGGCGATAGGTGGTACATTCGCTGACATCTCCTTTGCCTTTCCAGATCGGGACCGTAACACTGGCAGCCCACGCTGAAGGAGTGGCACCCTTGTCGATGATCTTGTTGAACATTCGAGTGAGGACTTCGACACCTCGGTGTCCCAGTAGCTTCCACGCCTCAACGGGAATGTCATCGGGTCCGGGGGCCTTTCCGCTTTTCATCTTTTTGATAGCAAACTCGACCTCAGCAAGGCTGATCGGCAGTACTGGCCCAGAAACGGGTGCAGCACTTGTGATAGGTGGATGAAGAAATTCCTCGTTGCATGTCGAGTCAAAGTACTCTTTCCAGCGTTGCAAAATGGCGGGGGGATCGCGGAGGACTCTGTGTTCGGCATCTTTAATATTCATTACTTGACCGATGTCCAGGGTCGAGCGAAGGCGGGCGTTCGCAAGTTTGTATATTTGGTTGGCTCCTTTGGGGGTATCAAGCCGGGCATAGAGGTCTGCATAGTGCCGGGCTTTTGCAGTAGCCACAGCCTTCTTCGCTATCGACTTCAGTCGTTTGTACTCTTGCCAATCATCGGCCGCCCGTGAGACATGCCACCGCTTAAACACTGCCTTCTTCGCCTTCGTGGCTTTTTGAACTTCATTGGTCCACCACCAAACCTGTTTGTCGATGAATTGTCGTCCTGGCTTAGTCACGCCAAGGCACTCTCCTGCCGCATCACAAATCATCTTGGTCACATTTGCCCAGAGTGTTTCAACAGGCATTTCATCATTGATGGCGGCGATGTGAGTGTAAAGTGTGGCAGCCAGTTGTGTTCTCTTAACAGGCAGGTGCCACCACTTGATCTTCTCAGGGCCGGTAAATCGGGTGTGGGGTCGAAGGCTGAAATTCAGCCGGAGGTCAAGGGTTAATAGCCGGTGTTGGGAGGCAATGGTCTCAGATGGGATCACCTTGGCATCCATAACGAACTTAAAGTCGTGCCGTCGTATAAGCCAATAATCAATCTGGGTC
>JBOFSK010000138.1:0-3192 GCA_051651505.1 Aeromonas sp. | reverse complement strand
TGGTAGGAGTGGCGTTCACAGCACCAGAGCATCAGGTTGAGGCGACCTTCCTCGATATGATGTTGGTTGCGCTCGGCAAACTTGCGCAGGTTGGTCTCGTAGAGGTAGGGCAGGCCACCAATGGTGGAGAACTTCTCTTCCGGCGGGATAAAGAAGTCGTTAGCCGTTTTATCGCCTACCACGATCGTCACCCTACAGCCCCGTTGCAGCAGATCCTCGATATCCTTGTTCAACTCCTTGGGGGGGTTGAAGTAAGGGGTACAGATGAAGATCTCCCGTTCGGTGGAGCGCACCAGATTGCGGATCATCAGGTTAAGCTGGTTGTTGCGCTTGCCCAGACCCGCGATGGGGGTGACCGCCACCTCGTGGCTGTTGACTGGCATTGGGCTGAAGCGGTATTGGCCTTGGCGCAGGCTCTGCTTAAAGCGGCGAATTGGCCCCTTCAGCTGCTTGGCTGTGGGGATGTCGCTGCGATCAAGGCGCTGCACTGCGTCGCTGTTGACGAACAGATCGTCCACATAGTTGACCATGCTGCGGGCCAGCTCTGGGCTGGTGATCTGGTGATAGCGGTCAAAGCGGTAGCGATCCTGCTGGTGCAGGTAGATGTCGTTGAGGCTGGCACCGGAGTAGAGCACCACATCATCGAAGATAAAGCCCTTGAGGTGGAGCACCCCGAGTAGCTCGCGCCCTTTGACCGGCACGCCGTAAATGTCGATCTGGTGCTGGTGGTTGGCGGCCATGTCCTGATACATCACATGGTTACCGCCCTGCTTGCCTTTGCCGATCAGGCCGCGCTGGGCGCGATGGAAGTCGACGCACAGCTTGATGTCGAGGGCCGGGTTACGCTGCTTGGCGGCGTAGAGGGCGGCGAGGATCTCACGTCCGGCCTCGTCATCCTGCAGATAGAGCGCCACCAGATAGATGTGGCGGGTCGCATTGGCGATCAGTGTCAGAATGCGCTGTTTGAAATCCTGAGCGCTATACAGTGTTTCAAACTGATCCGCCCCTAGGGCGATCTGGGGCAGCCGTGCCAGCAGTTGTCGATAATGGGCCGATGAATGCATAGATAAACCTGAAATCACGGGATTAAGCGTTCCGCTCGGAGCGATGAATAGGCGATTCTAGCAATCTCGTCCGCTGGGCCAAAGCAAGAATCGTCAGAAAGATGAAAAAGGCCTCACTTGTGAGGCCTTTTTGTCAGCGAGTATCCAGATTACAGGAGGCTCGAAGATGATCCCGTCGCCGATGGGGCCTGGGGCGCATAGCCAGAAGATAGCCTACGGCACTCTTCTGAACGATGAGGACAGTGCCTTCTGGCTTGAGCAGATCCGTGATGGGGCTTACAGTCTGAAGCAGAAAAACAAAGTGGGCATTATTGCCTGCTCCGCCCTCAAGCGGCAGTACCGCAACCCGATCTGTACAGGTAACGAATCCAAGGCTGGGCTATCGGCTGGCTGCAAGAGGGTAATTTGTTGCGAGTGGATGGGGTGAGTGATGGTCTCGGCGGCCTGATGGGGTTGAGTGGCGGCACCCAGGCTGAGATTGACCTCGCTGTGGAACAAGAGGGGTCGGGAACGGTTGAGCGTGATGCGTTGCGCAGTATCGAGCGCCGAGTGTGGCGCCACCCATCTTTGATGAAGAGCTGACTAAGGAAGAGCTATGCAGAACTGGAAAGTGACCCCTGCCGAAGTGTTTGCCGCCTCTGCGCTGGTGCCCGTGATGGTGATCAACGAGCTGGATCAGGCCCTGCCGATGGCCAAGGCGCTGCAGGACGGCGGTATCTCGGTCTTCGAGATCACCCTGCGCACCCCGGTGGCCCTCGACGCCATCGCCCTCATCGCCAAGGCGATGCCGGATGCCATGGTCGGTGCCGGTACCGTGCTCAACTGCGCGCAGTTTGACGCAGCCGTTGCTGCTGGTGCCCGCTTCGTCATCTCCCCGGGGATGACCCCGGCCCTGCTGGCCCACGCGGCCAACAGCACAGTGCCACTGATCCCGGGCGTGGCGACCCCCTCTGAAGTGATGCAGGCACTGGACGCGGGCTACGATCATCTGAAGTTCTTCCCAGCGGAAGCGAATGGCGGCACCAAGGCGCTCTCCGCCATTGCCGCGCCGCTGCCTCAGGTGAAGTTCTGCCCCACCGGCGGTATCGGCCCGCACAACGTCGCCGACTATCTGGCGCTCAAGTGCGTCGCCACCGTCGGCGGCTCCTGGATGCTGCCGGCCGACGCGGTCAAGAGCGGCAACTGGGAAGAGGTGACTCGCCTCTCCCGCGCAGCGGTTGAAATCGTGAAGCGAATAGTGAAGCGCTGACGGCAAGCCGGACATGACAATCAAGCTGGTCACTCTCGGGTGGCCTGTCGCTCCCTTCCAGATAGGCCACTGCACCTCGGCTCAGGCTTTGCATCTCTGATACCATGGCCCTGACGGCATCAGGGATCTCCTGCATGGATGTCACTGACAACATGGGCGTGTTCGCCGAAAAGTCAGCATATGAAACCGTAGTAAGGGGGGTTTTCGATGATCAGAGGCAAGCAGTTCGTGGATGTCCGGTTCGAGCAGCAGGATGTGGAGGGGGAGCAGTTCTCACAGTGCCGCTTTATCGGCTGCAACTTCTCCTGGCTGGATCTCGGCGATAGCCGCTTCATCGATTGCAGCTTCTACGATCGGGAGAGCGAACGGGGCTGCCTGTTGCAGGGCTGCGACCTGCGGGAGACCAGTTTCCTGCGCTGCGATCTCACCATGGCCGATTGCAGCCGCAGTCAGTGTCTGGGGTTGGAGATGCGCGACTGTCAGGCGGTCGGTATCAACTTCGGCCACGCCAGCTTTGCCAATCAGATCACCGCCAAAAGCTACTTCTGCGAGGCCCATCTGACCGGCAACAACTTCAGTTATGCCAGTTTTGAGGGTTGTCTGCTGGAGAAGTGCGAGCTGACCGGCAACCGCTGGCAAGGGGCCAACCTGTTCGGCGCCTCGCTGGCAGGCTCCGACCTTAGCGGCAGCGAGTTTGGCCAGATCGAGTGGACCAGCTTTAAATTGCAGGGCTGCGATCTGCGCCAGTGTGACCTGCCGGGGCTGGATCTGCGTCGGGTCGATCTGCATGGGGTGCAGATCAACGAGGATCAGCAGCAGATGTTGCTGGAGCAGATTGGCCTGGTCGTCTTCCCTTGAGTGGACCGAAAAATAGGTAAT
>JBOFSK010000137.1:0-2889 GCA_051651505.1 Aeromonas sp. | reverse complement strand
CGGTTTTTGCTATCGGCCAGCAGTTCGGCGGCCAGTTGCGCATCGGTCGTTTCATCACCGGAGCGACGAATGGTCCCTGCCAGTGCCTCGGTAAAGAGACGGCTTGCCTCCCGGCGATAGAGTCGCTCGGGGGAGCAGGGGATAAAGGCCTGCTCGGGGGAGAATTGAAAACCGAAGTGGAAGCAGTCTTGGGCGCGCGCGGCCCACTGGTCGAGAATGGCCCAGGGGCAGAGATCGCCCTCGCTGCGCTGGCGGGTCAATACGCTCTCACGGGATAGCACCACCTTGGGGGTGTGGGCTTGAAAGTCGGGGTCAGTGACGCGTTCCACCAGGGTCTGCCACTGGGCGGGGCCGGGGTAATCCTGGCGCTGCCAGGGCTGTTTTTGCAGGGCAGGCAGCGGGGCTTCCGGACACAGGGCATCGAGGGCTGCGTCGGCTGCCTGCAGTTCAGCCTCAAGATTGGCGTCATCCAGCCAGAGGTTCAGGCAAAGGCTGATGCACTCGCCACGGCGTACCAGTTCAATACGGGGCAGCACGAAACGGCAGGGGCCAAACCCTTGCCAACCGGGCTGGGTTGGGTCGAACGCCAGTCCGCCATAGTAGCGGGGGCTGTCATCGTGATCTTGGTTGGCTGTGCTGGCACACGCCTGCTTGATGGCGTGCGGTTCGGTCAGCTCATGGATAGCGCCGAGCGCGACATACTCGGGGCGCCCCGGACCGCGGGCATGCCAATAAATGCGGGGATAGAGAGGTTGCGCCGCAAGCCAGCCCAAAAAGGAGCGGATCTCGATCGCTACTCGCAGCCGCACGAAACCGCTGACATTGCTGTGACGCAGGGCGTCCAGCTGTTGCTTGATATGAGTCTGAGCCAACATGGATTCTTGTCTGAGCCGGGTAGTCACGAGCAATCCCGCCGCCGGGATGCTGTAGGTTGATGCCAAAGGGCGATGATTTCCTATATATTATCTGCCCACTCATCCATGTAAATCGCCCGAGAGAGCTTATCTCTCCCGAGCCAAGTATACCCAAATCCGGTTCGATAACCCTTAACCCGATCAATATCCGACTGTCTGGCCATCACAATATGACAAATACCCTATCCGTTTGGTTGCTGGCGGTGCGTTTGCGAACCCTGCCGTTGGCCTGTTCTTCTATCCTATTGGGCGCGGGACTGGCTGCCAGTCGTGGCGCCTTTGATGGCACCATTATGGCGCTGTGCTTGTTGACCGCCATCCTGTTGCAGATCCTCTCCAATTTGGCTAACGACTACGGCGATGCCGTCTCCGGCGCTGACAATGACGAGCGGATTGGTCCACAGCGCGCTGTGGTCTCCGGCCTTATTACCCAAAAGCAGATGCGGGGGGCGATGGCCATCACGGCGCTGGCGGCGGTGGCGAGCGGCCTGCTACTGCTGGCTTGCGCCTTCGCGGGTCAGTGGCTGCAGATCCTTGGTTTTGTACTGCTAGGTGGCGCAGCCCTGGTGGCGGCCGTCAATTACACCGTCGGCAAGACCCCGTATGGTTATCGCGGGCTTGGCGATATCTCGGTATTTCTGTTCTTTGGTCTGCTGGGGGTCCTTGGCTCTTACTACCTGTTTACCAAGACCCTGGAGTGGGAGCTGCTGCTGCCGGCGACCGCTTGCGGTCTGCTAGCCACCGCTGTGCTCAATATCAATAATGTGCGAGATATTGAGACCGATGCCGCCAGCGGCAAGATCACCTTGGCAGTGCGCCTGGGTCGCCACCGCGCCATCGCCTATCACTGGGTGCTGCTGGGGGCTGCGCTGCTGGCGACCATCGCCTTTATCCTGACCCAGCCGGCTAGTTTTTGGCCATGGATCTTTGTGCCGGCCATCAAACCCCTTTGCGATGCCGCCAACACCTTGCGTGCCAGCGTTGATGGTGAGGTGTTGACCGGCGCCCTTAAAAAGACCGCCATCAGTGCCTTTTTGTTCAGCTTGTTGCTCGCCATTGGGGTGGCGCTCGCTTAACTGCTAGCCGTTCGCTGGGGACGGGTTTATTCGAGCCGGATAAACCACTTGTCCCGCTCGTCGATGCAATCGGGCTCGCCCATTTCAAATTCACGGCAGATCAGTGGCCGCACTTCATAAATGCGGCACATCATGGTGTTGCGATCGAGGGCGGCACACCAGCCATCTTCCAGCCGGTGCATCACCGGCACCTGACCTTCGATATCATCGACGTAGCGATCTGGCACGCCGGTATCAGTAAACAGCATCACTTCAAGGCGACAGCAGCAGGCTTCGCAATTCTGGCAGCTGACCTCGACAGGGGGTTGTTGGTTCATCTATGTTGTCCATGCCATCAAATAGCACATTTTTGATAAAAAACAGGCGCCTGCAAAGGCGCCCGTATTGCGGTCAACCGTGAGTCGGGCAGCCAGGCAGGCCACCCCTCAGGGTTAGCCCAGTTTGCGGGCGCGGTAGGTGCGCCCCTTGATTTTGCCTTCTTGCAGCCGCTTGAGGGCGGCACTCGCCACACTGCATTTGACCGCGACGTAGGAGTACTGCTCGGCGATCTGGATCTTGCCCACATCGGCACCGGCAATGCCGCCTTCACCAGTCAGGGCGCCCAGAATATCACCGGCTCGTACCTTGGTTTTGCGGCCTGCATCGATGGAGAGGGTCACCATCTGCGGGGCGATCGGCTTGATGTCGCGGCCGATCAGCGCGAGGTCGCCCTGCGGCAGCGGGGCCTGCTGGTACTCTTCGATAAAGTTGACACGCTGGGCTTCGTTCGGCTGATAGAGGCTCAGGGCCAGACCCTGCTGGCCTGCACGACCGGTACGACCGATGCGATGGACATGGATCTCCGGGTCATAGGTCAGCTCGTAGTTGATGACGGCGCCCAGCTCTTTGATGTCGAGGCC
>JBOFSK010000136.1:0-2844 GCA_051651505.1 Aeromonas sp. | reverse complement strand
ACGATCCGGCCTTTGCGACCAGAACCGGCCACCTTGGCCAGATTGACGCCAAATTCCCGGGCCAACCGGCGCACGGCGGGGGCCGCGTGCACATAAGCATCGTTAGCCACGAAATCAGACGCCACCACCTCGGCAACCGGGGCCGTCATCGCAGCCACCGGGGCGGCAGTGACAACCGGGGTCGCCGCCACGGCAGCGGCAGCCTGCACCGGTGCAGCAACAGCAACAGGGGCCGCGCCAGCCACTTCAAAGACCATTACCAAAGAGCCGGTCGCGACCTTGGCGCCGGTGGCTACTTTGATCTCGACCACCCGGCCGGCAAACGGGGCCGGCACTTCCATGGAGGCCTTGTCACCTTCTACCGCCATGATCGACTGGTCAGCTTCCACCATGTCGCCCACGGCAACCATGATCTCGGTGACTTCGACTTCGTCATCACCGATGTCTGGTACCTGTACATCTTTGCGCACGGCAGCAGCAGGCGCGGCGGCCGGTGCAGCAGCAACCGGGGCGGCCACTGCAGCAGGAGCCGCAGCCGCGCCCTCTGCTTCGAAGATCATGATCTGGGAACCGGTAGCCACCTTGTCGCCCACCTTGATCAGGATCTCTTTGACGATCCCGGCGGCTGGGGCCGGGACTTCCATGGCGGCTTTATCACCTTCTACCGCGATCAGGGACTGGTCGAGCTCAACCTTGTCACCCACCGCCACCATGATCTCGGTTACTTCCACTTCATCGGCGCCGATATCGGGCACCATAATCTGTTTGGACATTCTGCTTTATCCTCTTGCGCCGATCCGCGTGAGTGGCTGACCGCCTTCACCCGCATCGCGCATTAACCTTGTACCGTTAACCCTGCACTGTGAGCCATGGCAAGGCCGCGCCGGTTTCCCGACACGGCACTTGCACCGCTTATGCGTACAGCGGGTTGACCTTGTCGGCATCGATGCCGTACTTGGTGATGGCATCGGCCACCACCTGCTTGTCTACCTCACCGCGCTTGGCCAGTTCGGTCAGGGCAGCCACCACCACGTAGAATTCGTTCACTTCGAAGTGACGACGCAGGTTGGCGCGGCTGTCGGAACGGCCGTAACCGTCGGTACCCAGCACACGGTAGTGCTCGGTCGGTACGAAGGCGCGAACCTGATCGGCGAAGGACTTCATGTAGTCGGTCGCAGCGACGGTGGCTTCGCAGCCCAACACCTGAGCGATGTAGGGAACCCGCGCTTCAGCGGTCGGGTGCAGCATGTTCCAGCGATCCACGTCCTGACCGTCACGGGCCAGCTCGTTGAAGGAGGTGACGCTGAACACATCAGAACCGATGCCGTATTCGCTGGCCAGGATCTGGGCGGCGGTGCGCACATGACCCAGGATGGAACCACAACCCAGCAGTTGAACCTTGCCCTTGCTGCCAGCAACGGTTTCCAGCTTGTAGATACCCTTGCGAATACCCTCTTCCGCGCCTTGCGGCATGGCTGGCATCGCATAGTTCTCGTTCAGGGTGGTGATGTAGTAGAAGACGTTCTCCGGCTGCTCACCGTACATGCGGCGCAGGCCGTCTTGGACGATCACCGCCACTTCATAGGCGTAGGACGGATCGTAGGAGACGCAGTTCGGGATGGTGTTAGCCAGGATATGGCTGTGACCATCTTCGTGCTGCAGACCTTCGCCGTTCAGAGTGGTACGACCGGAGGTCGCCCCCAGCAGGAAGCCACGGGCTTGCTGGTCACCGGCTGCCCACGCCATATCGCCGACACGCTGGAAGCCGAACATGGAGTAGTAGATGTAGAACGGGATCATCGGGCAGTCGTTGGTGCTGTAAGAGGTCGCAGCAGCCAGCCAGGAGGACATGGCGCCCAGCTCGTTGATACCGTCTTGCAGAACCTGACCCTGCTTGTCTTCCTTGTAGTAGGAGACGATGTCGCGGTCTTGCGGGGTGTACTGCTGACCGTGCGGGCTGTAGATACCGATCTGGCGGAACAGACCTTCCATACCAAAGGTACGGGCTTCGTCGGCGAGGATCGGTACGATGCGCTTGCCGATAGACTTGTCTTTCAGCATCACGTTCAGGGAACGGACGAACGCCATGGTGGTGGAGATTTCGCGCGCCTGTTCACCCAGCAGCGGGCCAAAGGTTTCCAGCGCCGGGATTTCCAGCTTGGTGGTGCTCTCCTGCAGACGGGTCGGCACATAGCCTTTCAGCGCGGTGCGACGGTCGTGCAGGTATTTGTGCTCGGCAGAACCGGCTTCGATCTTCAGGTAAGGCAGATCAGCCAGCTGCTCGTCGGCCACCGGCAGGTTGAAGCGGTCACGCAGGTGACGCACGGAGTCCAGCTCCATCTTCTTGACCTGGTGAGCGATGTTCTTGCCTTCAGCCGCTTCACCCATGCCGTAACCCTTGATGGTCTTGGCCAGAATAACGGTCGGCTTGCCCTTGGTCTGGGTCGCCTTGTTGAACGCGGCGAACAGTTTGCGAGGATCGTGACCACCGCGGTTCAGGGTAAAGATCTCCTCGTCGGTCATGTCTTTGACCAGCGCGGCAGTTTCCGGGTAACGGTTGAAGAAGTGCTCGCGGATGTAGCCACCGTCGCGGGACTTCATGGTCTGGTAGTCACCGTCCACGGTTTCGTTCATCAGCTGGATCAGCTTGCCGGAAGTATCTTTCTTCAGCAGCTCATCCCACTTGCGACCCCAGATCACCTTGGTGACATCCCAACCGGCGCCAGCAAACAGACCTTCCAGCTCGTTGATGACCTTGCCGTTACCGACCACAGGGCCATCCAGACGCTGCAGGTTGCAGTTGACCACGAACACCAGGTTGTCGAGCTTTTCCCGCACCGCAAC
>JBOFSK010000135.1:0-6627 GCA_051651505.1 Aeromonas sp. | reverse complement strand
CGAGGTATCAGAGCCATAGTAACCATTTGAGTCACATGGCCCACCTGTCTCAGAACACAAAGAATTACCATTCGAATCTTTTTCACCGGGTCTGTAGTACTTTTTATAAATCGCCTTGGGACCAATGCTATTGCTCTTGAAGCCACGCACCGTATCAAAACCACCGGCGTAGTAATTTTCAAAAAACGGCAAGATCGAGCTGTCACCGTAGCCATTACCGTAAGAGACCCGACCTTTACCGATGACGACCCAGTTATGATCCGCATCGAGCGGCAAGTAGTGGGCATCTTCGACCGACAGCTTGTAGTACTGCAGATCCATCCCAGGAATGGTGACCTTGGCATTGATCCGCTGGCGGCTGCCGGCGGTGGGGAACATCCCCTTGTTCAAGGTTGAGCGAGTCCAACCAGCGGTCAGATCCACTGTGGTGAATTTAACCTCATCCTGGCCCGGTGCATATTCGTTCCAGAAGGCCTCGGTTTGCACCGATTGCTGGTTATCCTCCCAGACATCAAAGCAATAATCTCGCGCATCTTGCGCATTTTGCGGGTCATCCTTACTGCCACCGTAGTCTTCAACACATTGGTTGAATTTATCTTGGTTAAAGCGTGGCTGAGTCAACCTGGAGTTTTCAATACCGACACTGAAATCAAGGCGGTTGAATTCGTTAACCGGGAAGCCGCTGGAGAGCCGAAAACCGATGGTTTCGTTCTCGTAATCAACGATATCGGCATCGTCGGCACGGAACTGGTTATAGTAAACCCGGCCACCCAAACTCACCCCGTCCACCGTGAAATAGGGGTCGGTGTAGCTCAAATCGACGCTTTTCGAGTAATCATTGGTACTGGCATTGACCGAGACCCGCTTGCCGGTCCCCATAAAGTTGTCTTGGGCCACCCCGGCCTGCAGGCTGATCCCAGACTCGGTACCGTAACCGATACCGGCATTGATCGAGCCCGCTGGCTGCTCCTTGACCTTAAAGTCCAGATCGACCAGATCGTCGTTGCCCGGCACCCGCTTGGTATCGACTTCGACGCTCTCGAAGAAACCAAGGCGATTGAGACGGCCCTTCGACTGCTCGATATTGTCAGATGAAAGCCAGGTGCCTTCCATCTGGCGCATCTCACGGCGCAGTACCTGATCTTCGGTGGTGGCGTTGCCGCTGAAGTTGATGTTGCGCACATAGACCCGCGGGCCCGGCTCAACGTTGACGATCAGCTCCACTTCCTTGGTCTGGTCGTTCACTTGCGGGAAAGTGACCACTTTCGGATAGGCATAGCCATAACGGCCGAGGAACTTGGCCAGCACCTCTTCGGTGTGGGTCACCTGACTGGCGGAGTAGGTGCTACCGGCCACAATCGGGATCAAGGCGTTGAGCTCGCTGCCACGATCTATCAGATTACCTTTAAGCTGAACGCCCGAGACCTTGTACTGATCCCCTTCTTTGATATTGAGGGTGACATAGACCCCCTTCTTGTCCGGGGTCATGGAGACCTGAGTGGACTCCTGGCTAAAGCGGATATAACCGCGATCCATGTAGTAGGAGCGCAGGGTCTCGATGTCACCAGCCAGCTTTTGCTTCTGGTAACGTTGATCGGCGGTGAAGTTCCACCAAGGCACTTCGTCGCGCAGGGAGAGTTGGGCGATCAGCTTGGCTTCAGGGAAGACGCTGTTGCCGACGATGTTGATCTGTTCGATCTTGGCCGAGTCCCCTTCCACGAAGGAGAACTTCAGATCGACCCGGTTGCGCGGCAACGGCGTCACGATGGCCTTGACCTTGGCGGAGTACTTGCCCACACCGTAGTAGAAATCTTCCAACCCTTTCTCAAGGGAGGTGAGCACGGTGCGATCTAGCGGATCACCTACCCGAATACCGGAGGACTCCAGACTCTGGGTCAGTTGCTCCTCTTTGATATCCTTGTTACCCGCAAATTCGATGCTGGAAATGGTCGGACGCTCCTTGACCATCACCTGCAGTACCTGACCGTCACGGTAGACCTTCACATCCTCAAAGTTGCCAGAGGAGTAGAGCTTTTTGATGGCGCTGGCCAGGGTCACGGAATCGACGGTATCGCCGACCCGAATTGGCAAATTCAACAGCGCGGCACCCAGGGTCACCCGTTGTAAACCGTCGACCTGGATATCTTGCACCACAAAAGAGGCCGGGGCCGCCTGGGCCAGAAAACTGGCACCCAGCAGGCAACTCAACACCAATGCTTTTTTAACAGCCATTTTGTTCTTATGTGTCCTTGTTGATGCTCTGGCCTCAGAGGCGAGCGAAATCGTTAAACAGCGCAATGCCCATCAATAACATCAGAATAGCAGCGCCGATCTTGAAACCGACTTCCTGGATTTTCTCTGATACCGGCTTACCGGTGACTGCTTCAATCAGGAAATAGACCAGGTGACCACCATCGAGTACCGGTAAAGGCAACAAGTTGACTATCCCCAGATTGACGCTGATCAGCGCCAAAAAACTCAAGAAGTAAACCAGACCGTAATCGGCACTGTTACCGGCGCCCTTGGCAATGGAGATAGGGCCACTGAGGTTATCCAGCGACACTATGCCAGCAACCAGTTTGCCCATCATATTAAAGGTGAGGGTGATCAGACTCCAGGTCTTGTCAGCCCCCTGCCACAGCGCCTCTAACGGCCCGTACTGTAACAGAATTCGATACTCATCCGGTAATGGAACCCGTTGCGGCGACAGACCGACAAATCCCACCATTTTACCCTGTACCTCTTTGGTATCCGGGGTCAGGGTCAGGGTCAGCTCACGGTTGTTACGCTCAGCCACCACTTGCAAGGGCTCGCCCGGTGCCTGTTGCACCAGTGCCACAAACTGGGCCCAACTGGTGATAGGCTGCGAGCCGACCTGTTTGATCGCATCCCCTACCTGCAGCCCTGCTTGTTCACTGGCACTGTTGGAGACCACGGCGGCAACCACTGGCAATACTTTACCGCCGAGCGGGGTAATGCCAAGGCTGACAACCGGCGATTCACTATCGGGGTCGAACTGCCAGTTCGCCAGCGACAATACCTTGTCACTGGCATAGCTGGTATTGGCAGCCTGCACTTTCAAGGTGACCGATTGCTCGCCCAGATGGCTGATGAGGGCATAGGTCACACTCTCCCAGTCACCGGTCTGCTTGTCACCGACCCCGACAATCTCCATCCCAGCCAGCACCCCGGCCTCGGCCACGATGGAGTCGGGACGCACCTCACCGACCACCGGCTTGACACTCGGCACGCCGATCATAAACATCAGCCACAGGGCAAACAGGGCGAACACAAAGTTGGCAAACGGACCCGCCGCAACGATGGCCATCCGCGCCCAGACGGATTTGTGATTAAAGGCATGCTGTTCATCACCCGGGGTGAGTTCATCAACCCGGCCATCGAGCATTTTGACGTAGCCACCGAGGGGGATCAGCGCCAGGATGTATTCGGTCCCATCCTTACCCATCCGGCGCCAAATCGCTTTGCCGAACCCGATGGAGAAACGCTCAACCCGAACGCCGCAGCGCCGAGCCACCCAAAAGTGGCCAAACTCGTGCACTGCGACCAACAGACCCAGCGCCACAATAAAGGCACCGATATTCCACAACACACCGCCCATTAACCAAGCTCCTCAATCAAAATGTGAGCACGGGCTCTTGCCGCACCGTCCAGGGCAAACAGATCATCGAGCGATCCGACGGCGCTGCTCTCCAGCGCCAGCATCACCGCCTCGTTGATCCGGGCGATATCCATAAAACCGATGCGCGTGGCCAGGAAGGCGGCGACGGCCTCTTCGTTGGCCGCATTGAGCGCTGTAGTCGCCGCCTGGCCCTTCTGGCAGGCCGCGATGGCCAGTGCCAGACAGGGGTAGCGATCGTAATCAGGCCGGATAAAACTGAACTCTCCGACACTGAAGAAATCCAATGGCTCCACACTGGAGGGGATACGGTGGGGGTAGGCCAGCGCATGGGCAATCGGGGTGCACATGTCAGGGTTACCGAGTTGAGCCAGCACAGAGCCATCCTTGTATTGCACCATGGAGTGGATCACCGACTGGGGGTGGATAACCACCTGGATCTGCTCGGGGGCGGCGTTAAATAGCCAGCGCGCCTCGATATATTCGAGCCCCTTATTCATCATGGTGGCGGAATCGACCGAAATCTTGGCCCCCATCGACCAGTTGGGATGAGCAATGGCCTGCGCCGGCGTCACCGTCGCTAATTGATCAATCTCGGTATAACGAAACGGACCACCGGACCCGGTCAGCAAGATCTTGCTGATCCCGGCTGCCGCCAGATCGCAATAACCGGGGCTGCGCTGCACCTCGGTGGGTAAGCACTGAAAAATCGCATTGTGTTCGCTATCGATAGGCAATAACTCGGCGCCATGGGTACGCACCGCGTCCATAAAGAAGGCGCCGGACATCACCAGCGCCTCTTTGTTAGCCAACAAAATACGCTTGCCTGCCTGCACCGCTGCCATGGTCGGGGCCAGACCAGCCGCCCCCACGATGGCGGCCATCACGCTGTGGGCATCGGGGTGAGCCGCCACATCGCAAAGCGCCGCAGCGCCAGCCATCACCTGGGTGCGACTGCCATGTGCCTTGAGGCGCTCAGCCAGCACACGGGCGGCCGATTGATCGACCATGACTGCAAAACGGGGGGAAAACTCGAGACAGTCCCGCAGCATGGCATCCACACTGTGGGCAGCGGTCAACGCCAACACCTGCCAACTACCCGGATTATGGCGCAGCACCTTGAGGGTGCTCTGGCCGATGGAGCCGGAAGCCCCCAGGATCACCAGATTGCGCATCAAGACTCCTGCATTAATAACAGATCAATTGAACTCAGTCCCTGCAATCTCCTCAGCAAACTGAGCATCAAAATGCCTGACTGAGTAGCAGATAACTGAGCAAAAATACCGGCAGCGCAGCGGTCAGGCTGTCGATGCGATCGAGAATACCGCCATGACCCGGCAGCAGGGTGCCAGAGTCCTTGATGCCCGCTTCGCGCTTGAACATGCTCTCGGCCAGATCGCCGAGCACCGAAGCCAGCACCGCCAGCAGGGAACAGAACAACACTATGGCCATTTTGACCGGCACAAAGCCCATCCACCAGGTGACCCCGATGGCCAGCAGGCTAGCAGTGAACAGGCCACCACACATACCTTCGATGGTTTTGCCCGGGCTCACCGCCGGCGCCAGCTTGTGTTTACCAAACGCCTTGCCGAAAAAATAGGCGCCAGAATCAGCGGCCCACACCAAGCCCATCACAAACAACAGGATCCAGGCCCCCATCATGGGGTCATGATAAAAGTGGTAACCACGGATGGCGACCATCGACCAGAAGAACGGCACCAAGGTCATCAGACCAAACAGCGACTTGAGCCAGACTGACGCTTTCCACAGCTTGGCACTGTGGGGATAACGCAGCACCAGCAGCAGCGCCAGCAGCCACCAACTGACCGAAGCCCACAGCATTCCGATCACCCAGGGGTGCAGATCAGGTGCCCACAGTTGCTCGACCGGCAACCAAAACAGAGTGGCCCCCAGCAACAGGCAAAAGATCAGCGGCAACCATTGCTGCGGGGCAGCGAAGACCAACCCGCTCCATTCACGACTGGCCAATAGAAATACCAGCGCAGCCAACAGGGCAAAAAATTTCAATGGCAGAAAAAAGAGCGCCCCCAACACCAGGGGGATCAACATCAATGCAGTAATTATTCGTTGTTTTAGCAAAAGAAACCTCTCTCTTGGGAGCGGGGTTTAGCCGGTCTGCTGCTCGGCGATCAATTCCCGTATCTGCTCACCCGTACAACCAAAACGACGTTCACGAGCCACAAAAGATGCCACGGCTTCACTGAACTCGCCCTCGTTGAAATCAGGCCACAATACCGGGGTAAAATAGAGCTCGGCATACGCGAGCTGCCATAACACAAAGTTGCTGATGCGATGATCGCCACCGGTACGGATCAACAGGTCCACCGGCGGCAGATCGGCCATGCACACCTCACGGGTCAACATGGCCTCATCAATATCATCGGCCGCCAGTTCACCGGCCGCCACGGCTTTCGCCAGCCGACGCGCCGCTTGGGCAATATCCCACTGGCCACCATAGTTAGCCGCAATATTCAGGGTCAACCCCTGGTTATTGGCGGTCAAGGCCTCTGCCTTAGCGATTTTGGCCTGCAACCGCTCACTAAAGCGAGCAGTATCACCGATCACCTTGAGCCGGATCCCGTTGTTGTGCAGTTTCTGCACCTCACGGCTCAATACCGTGACAAACAGCTCCATCAAGGCATTCACCTCCCCTGCCGGCCGGCGCCAGTTTTCACTGGAAAAGGCAAACAGAGTCAGGGCATCCATCTTGGCTTGCGCAGCAAAGGTGACGGCCTCACGCACCGACTTGACTCCCGCTTTGTGGCCAAAAACCCGCATCTTGCCACGGTTTTGGGCCCAGCGGCCGTTACCATCCATGATGATCGCAACATGACGGGGCAAAGACGAGTTGGCACAATCACCCAACGGAGCCAAAAGTGACATGTAAATCTCCCAAAAAGACAAAAGCGCCGTGCAGGGGCACTACACGGCGCTCGTAATATACCTTTCGAAGGCTTAGATTTCCATTA
>JBOFSK010000134.1:0-3563 GCA_051651505.1 Aeromonas sp. | reverse complement strand
ATCTAAATCCTGCATTTCAGTTCATATTGTGATAAGGTAGTGACCACTTTTTAACACCTTCGCGCTTTTTACCGCTGCTATCTGCCCAAAAGGCAGCTTTCACAGCGATTTAAACGGCAGCTCACCAGATTGAGCGGCGAACGTGAACTGCGGTAGCAAAACGGCCCATCGCAGCAGTATCGAGCGTTAAATTGATAGGGAGATCATGCAATGAAACAATATCAAAGCTGGCTAGGAGACTATCTCATCAGCCGTCGTGACGGAGATCACGCCATGGCATCTGAAATGGCTAGCTCCATCTGCGAATTTTGGCAACAGCAGGGTGATAATGCTCAACACGACAAGTGGCAGCAGATTTACCAAAAGCATCTTGAAAAAACCACTTGATGCCACCCCGTTGCGTTGCAGCCATCACAGGGTGGCTGCAATACCTCGCAGCCAAAGCAGATCCTGCCCACCTGCCATCCCATCCATCAGCACAGCTCTCCTCCCTTGTAACAGCTACCCTTTGCAGCCTTTTTCGTCATATTAAAATCCATTCCCAGCCCCCCGCTCATTGACCGAACCCGTGCCAGGTTACCGCTCTTAAAGCATGTCAAATGTTCTTGCTTGGCAACAACAGCGCGAGACACCTAGCCGCAAGGTGAACACAAAATCTCACTAAAAAGTGGTAATTTATGCTATAATTCCACTTATTTTTGGTATTTAGCACCCAGTTTTCAACCTATGCTGATATTAGGTTGCGCCCTGGTACCGCGCTATCAAGCACACATGAGATAAGGAGATCGAGAATGAAACAATATCAAAGCTGGCTGGGAGACTACCTGATCAGTCGTCGTGATGGGGATCATGCCATGGCCTCCGAACTCGCCAACTCCATCTGTGCTTTTTGGCAGATCCAAGGAGATGAAGCTGAAACTCGTAAATGGCAGCAACGCTATCAGCAACATATAGAACAGGCACGTTAAGACCAATATCTTGGGTTACTGATACCAAACCGGCGCCATGGGCGCCGGTTGTGTATTACTCAAAGCCAAAACCGCCATTACATCTGATCGATCATGTCCTGGGCGAACTCGGAGCAGGAACGCAGGGTCGCCCCTTCCATCAGACGCTCGAAGTCATAGGTGACCGTCTTGTTGGCGATAGCCGCTTCCATTCCCTTGATGATGAGATCGGCCGCTTCAACCCAGCCCATGTGACGCAGCATCATCTCGGCGGAAAGGATCAGCGAGCCGGGGTTAACCTTATCCTGGCCTGCGTATTTCGGTGCCGTACCATGAGTTGCCTCAAACAAAGCCACGCCATCGCCAATGTTAGCGCCCGGTGCGATACCAATACCACCGACCTGCGCGGCCAGCGCGTCGGAGATATAGTCACCGTTAAGGTTCATACAGGCAATGACGTCATACTCGGCCGGACGCAGCAGGATCTGCTGCAAGAAGGCGTCGGCGATGACATCCTTAACCACAATGGTCTTGCCGGTTTTCGGGTTTTTGAAGGCGCACCAGGGACCGCCGTCAATCAACTGGGCATCGTACTCTTTTTGTGCCAACGCATAGCCCCAATCCTTGAAGGCACCTTCGGTGAACTTCATGATGTTGCCCTTGTGCACCAACGTCACGGAATCGCGATCATTGTCGATGGCATATTCAATAGCGGCCCGCACCAGACGCTCGGTACCGGCCTTGGACATCGGCTTGATGCCGATACCGCAAGATTCTGGGAAGCGAATTTTCTTCACCCCCATCTCGTTTTGCAAGAAGGCGATCACCTTCTTGGCTTCTTCGCTGTCCGCCTTCCACTCGATACCGGCGTAGATATCTTCAGCGTTCTCACGAAAGATCACCATGTCAGTCAAGTCCGGACGCTTGACCGGGCTCGGTGTTCCTTCGTAATAACGCACCGGACGCAGGCAGATGTAGAGATCCAGCTCCTGACGCAGCGCTACGTTAAGAGAGCGAATACCGCCACCCACCGGGGTCGTCAGTGGGCCCTTGATAGCCACGCAATATTGACGAATGAAATCCAGGGTTTCGGCCGGTAGCCAGGCACCTTCACCATAGACATGCGTCGATTTCTCGCCGGTGTAGATCTCCATCCAGGCGATCTGGCGCTCGCCTTTGTAGGCTTTGTCGACCGCAGCATTGACCACATTCAACATGGCCGGGGTCACGTCTACCCCGATGCCATCCCCTTCAATAAATGGAATGATCGGATGGTTGGGAACCTGCAGCTTGCCGTTGGCATCGACTGTGATTTTCTGACCCTGGGTCGGGATAACTACTTTGCTTTCCATCGGCATCTCCTAACTTCCGTTTGTTATCAACTTGTTTGTTGCGCGCGGCCATCTTAGCCCATTCATTTTCATAATAAAATGGCGAGCGAGTATGTCAGACCAAAGAGGTAGCGATGCCACAGTTCGAGGTCATCACTCCCCATCTGCCAGTGGAACCACGATGCACAGCCCGGAGGATCTCACCCATCAAACCTGGGGCACGACGAGAGAGAGAGGCATCATGCCTCCCTCTCTCTTGGTACCAGATCCGCAACGTCGCTTAACTGACAATAAAACCCTGAGGTGGGAGCGCCTTGGGATCATTACCGAAGCGATTGGGCCCCGGTTGGCCATTGCATACCATAAAGTAGATGAGCACCAGGGTGCCAATGATGGGAATAAGACCGATCAACAACCACCAGCCGCTACGGTCGGTATCGTGCAGGCGACGGGCCGCTACCGCGAGCGAGGGCAACAACACGGCCAGCGAATAGACCGAACTCACCAGCTCCTGTTCGCCGCCTATCAGCTTGTCCACCATGCTCAGCAGCAGCATGATGACAATGTTGCACAAGACAAACATCCAGTATTCAGTGCGGTGAGCGCGCCCGCTAAATACGGCATATTGCTTGAGTACCGAGATATACCAGTTCATCTGACACCCCCACCAGACTTACTCTTTCCTGATTTAGGGCCAGATAGTGGCAACACTGGCTGATGATAATCACCATAGGGAAAGATATTACGAAAACGCTGGGCCACCGGCTCGGGGATGGAGCGGGAGAAGATCAGCTTTACACCATCGCCATCGCGCTGCCCCACAATACGGCCGCGCACCGTGTCGTGGCGCAGGATCTGTTTGGCATGCTCCAGAAAAGCAGGGGATACCTTGCCCTGCTTGACTACTACCTTGCCGGGGGCAAGGCGGATCTCGAACAGGGCGCCACGCCCCAGCGTCATCAACCACCAGATCAGCGCAATCGCCACTATCAAGGATAACCAAGCCATCTTCATCCCTCCCTAACGTCATATCTGAGTGAGTATAACCACGTGACTGCTCCCCGCCGCAAGCGGTGAGGCTTCCCACTTCTTAGGCCGCTACTGCCGAATTGGCAGATTTACGCTGGCCTCCATGGGCAGAAACGACGTGTCCCGCCGCCTTTAATTCCAATATCCCTTGTTGCTGGATATTCATGGCCGCATTGATGTCTCGGTCATGTTCTGCTCCACACCCCGGACATACCCACTGCCGCTGGTGCAACGGCATATCCGGCATCTTGTGGCC
>JBOFSK010000133.1:0-1216 GCA_051651505.1 Aeromonas sp. | reverse complement strand
TGCTCTTTGACCAGGGTCACCATCAGCAGCGCCATAGCGCCGGTGGCGGCCGAGATCATACCTGGACGACCGCCGACAAAAGCGATGACCACGGCGATACAGAAGGAGGCATAGAGGCCGACCTTGGGGTCGACTCCAGCGATGATGGAGAAGGCAATGGCTTCTGGGATCAGCGCCAGGGCGACCACGATTCCGGCTAGCAGGTCACCACGGATGTTGGAGAACCACTCTTGTCTTGCACGTTCCAGCATGGGGGGGATTTTCTCGCTTGTTTAGGATCCATAGCACAATAGCCCATCAACATGGAGGTCAGATGGGGTTCGGGCAGGATCAGATTGTTGTATTGAAATCTAATGGGTGAAAAAAGCGCTCCGGTTGTGACAACCAGAGTCAGGCGGCAAGAGCCGCAGAGGGCGGGGTTAGGGCGGCGTTACGGTCACGCCAATATACGATTTGTTCATAGGTTGCGAATGATAGCAAAGAAGATCTTGTATAGACAGAGCTCTGATTGTTTCAAAACAGAGCCTGTCAATAACTCTGTGTCACTGCCCACTCCATGACAGGTGACCGTCCAGGCGATCACCGAACTCGACAATAAAGCGATTCAGAGCAAGCTGCCAATTCTGGATTGGCATGGCCCACTTCTTTGAAGCCTGCGGTATCGGGAGGTACGCCACTGTTAGCGCAGTGTCATCGGTCGGGAACCGCTTCCTTTGCTTGGTCGCTTTGCGCTGCACGCTGTTGGGTGACTCGATCGCATTGGTGGTGTAGAACACCTTCCTGATAGCGGGGGGATAATCAAACAGCGTGATCAGATTGTCCCAGTTATTCTGCCACGAGCGCGCTATCTGCGGGTACTGGCTATCCGGTTTAGTGTAGGTATCCCGCGCATGCTGACGGCGATCTGGTTGCTGGCTTGAGGACTTCGAGATAGAACTTGTGACCGAGGACCCTGTCGTTAATGGTCCCATCGTCATCACCTCACAGGAAAAGACACAAAATATCGCGCATTGAAATCTAATATTGCCGGTTAAAAAATGCACACATCACTTCTTCCTCTTTCCTGCTCATCAGGTATAATCCGCCATCTTTTTTTGCATTAGTGACCAGCGACCCCCTATGACCGTCAACCGCTTTGACCCAACCAGTGACACCATCACACCTGTAACCACACAGGCTCAGCCATTGGACAACCCGCCTGCCGAGCAAGCAACCT
>JBOFSK010000132.1:0-4291 GCA_051651505.1 Aeromonas sp. | reverse complement strand
GCTGGTGGCCGGTGCCGCGGCAGGCTCCAAGCTCACCAAGGCGCAAGAGTTGGGTATTACCATCTGGACCGAAGAAGAGTTACAGCAGGCGCTGCAGGGCTAGTTGTCGTCCTGTTTGATCGGTGCCATTGATCGGTACCATTGATGGGAGTAATCGCGAACCCGGCCTGGCCGGGTTCGCTGTTTGTGGCGGCGAGTGCCTCCGGCGGGCTGTTTGGCGCGCCAGGTCGGTTGGTGTCAGCATCACCATGGGGGTTCGAACTCACTGCCTTTATTTGCCTTAAATGCAAGATGCAAAAGCCCTATTTTTTTTCCGATCGATGGATCCAACGCTAACCCGCACCACGCCTGATTTCGGGGTTTTTACAGCAGGTTCGGGGTGGTTGTGAACTGTCCCGCTCGCTGCAAAATTTGTTTTAGATCAAGAAATGAGGCGGCGCTTTGATGCCTAATAGACACCACATATGGGCATGCATTCGTATTTAACACCTATATGTTGTGTTATTAAGCTGTGTATAAGCTGCTTCCCTTCCATCTTCAGCCCAGGCTTGTCAAGCCTCGGCTGAATTTATTTGCGTCCAGGACGAGATGCCGGGAGGGGGGCGCAACAAGGGTTAACCAAGGGCAGCTTTACTGACCTTTTAACGGGGAAAATCGATGAAACCGGTTGTGATCAAACGTGACGGATGTCGCGCACCATTTAACGCTGAACTGATCAGTGAGGCTGTCAGCCGAGCGGCGGAAGCGGTCAATCAGGCCAATTCTGCGCTGGCCGAGCGCATCTCAAGCGCGGTCAGTCAGGAGCTGGACGGGCGTGGTGAAGTCGATATCCACGAGATCCAGAACCGGGTCGAAAATCATCTGATGGCGTCCGACGACAAGGCCATCGCCCGTGCCTATATCGAATATCGTCACGACCGCGATCAAGCCCGTGAGGCTCGTAGCCGGCTGGCCCAGGAGATCCGTGGTCTGGTCGAGCAGACCAACGCCGCCCTGCTCAACGAGAACGCTAACAAAGATTCCAAGGTGATCCCGACCCAGCGCGACCTGCTGGCCGGTATCGTCGCCAAGCACTATGCCACCAGCCACATGCTGCCCCGTGATGTGGTGCAGGCCCATGAGTGCGGTGATCTGCATTTCCACGATCTCGACTACTCCCCTTTCTTCCCGATGTTCAACTGCATGTTGATCGATCTGAAGGGGATGCTGACTCATGGCTTCAAGATGGGCAATGCGGAGATCGATACCCCTAAATCGATCAGCACCGCCACAGCCGTGACCGCCCAGATCATCGCCCAGGTGGCGAGCCACATTTATGGCGGCACCACCATTAACCGTATCGATGAAGTGCTGGCGCCCTATGTGACCATCAGCTGGCAGAAGCACCGTGAAGTGGCCCAAGAGTGGGGCATTGCCGATGTGGATGCCTACGCCATGGCCCGCACCGAGAAAGAGTGTTACGACGCCTTCCAGTCACTGGAGTACGAAGTCAACACCCTGCACACCGCCAACGGTCAGACGCCGTTCGTCACCTTTGGCTTTGGCTTAGGGGACAGCTGGGCGTCGCGGATGATCCAGCGCGCCATCCTCAGCAACCGTATTGCTGGCCTTGGCAAGAACAAGAAGACCGCGGTATTCCCGAAACTGGTGTTCGCCATCAAAGATGGTCTCAACCACAAGGTCGGGGACCCCAACTACGACATCAAGCAGCTGGCGCTCGAGTGTGCCTCCAAGCGGATGTACCCGGATATCCTTAACTACCATCAGGTGGTCAAGGTTACTGGCTCCTTCAAGACCCCCATGGGCTGTCGCTCCTTCCTCGGTGCCTACGAGGAAAATGGCGAGCTGATCCACGAAGGCCGTAACAATATCGGTGTGGTGAGCCTGAATCTGCCACGGATTGCCCTGAAATCCCGCGATGAAGCAGACTTCTGGGATCGCCTCGATGGTGCCTTGCGAGTCGCCAAGAAGGCCCTGATGTACCGCATCAGCCGGCTGGATGGCGTGAAGGCCCGGGTTGCGCCGATCCTCTATATGGAAGGGGCCTGCGGTGTGCGCCTGAAGGAAGATGACAACGTCAGCGAGATCTTTAAAAACGGCCGCGCCTCCATTTCCCTTGGCTATATCGGGGTACATGAGACCATCAACGCCCTGTTTGGCGGTGATACCCATCTGTTCGATAGCGAGACGCTGCGCCAAAAAGCGATCGCCATTATCGAGCGGCTCAAGACGGCCACCGATGCGTGGAAAGAGGAGACCGGCTACGGTTTCAGCCTCTACTCCACCCCGAGCGAGAACCTCTGCACCCGTTTCTGCCGTATTGATGCCAAGGAGTTTGGCGTGGTAGCAGGGGTGACCGACAAGGGTTACTACACCAACAGCTTCCACCTCGATGTGGAGAAGCAGGTCAACCCGTATGACAAGCTGGATTTTGAGGCGCCCTATCCGCCTATCGCCAGCGGCGGCTTTATCTGCTACGGCGAATATCCCAACATCCAGCACAACCTGGAAGCGTTGGAAAACGTCTGGGATTATAGCTACGACAAGGTGCCTTATTACGGTACCAACACCCCGATCGATGAGTGCTATGACTGCGGCTTTACCGGCGAGTTTGAGTGTACTTCCAAGGGCTTTACCTGCCCACGCTGCGGCAACCACGACCCCGCCAAGGTGTCGGTGACCCGTCGCGTCTGTGGTTACCTTGGCAGCCCGGATGCGCGCCCCTTCAATGCGGGCAAGCAGGAAGAAGTGAAACGCCGCGTCAAACACATGTAAACCTAACCATGATGAAATCCTGGCCCCTGACTCAAGGGGCCATTTTCATTGGTGAGCAGCAGGCATACCCTTGCCCCAGGCATGACCCAGGAAACACACGATGCATTACCACCAGTACTACCCAGTCGATGTGATCAACGGCCCCGGTACCCGCGCCACCCTGTTTGTCTCGGGCTGCGAGCATCAGTGCCCGGGCTGCTATAACCAGAGCACCTGGCGGCTCGATGGCGGCAAGCCGTTCGATCAGGGGATGAGCGATCGCATCATTGCGGATCTCAACGACAGCCGCATCAAACGGCGAGGTCTGTCGCTCTCTGGTGGCGATCCGCTCCACCCCGCCAACGTGCCCCATGTGCTGGCACTGGTGAAACGGGTGCGGGCCGAGTGTCCGGGCAAGGATATCTGGTGCTGGACCGGTTATCGGCTGGGCGAACTCTCCGCGCCCCAGCGCGAGCTGGTGGCCCTGCTGGATGTGCTGGTGGATGGCAAGTTTGAAAAAGAGTTGGCAGATCCGGGCCTGCTTTGGCGTGGTAGCAGCAATCAGCAGATCCATGATCTCAATGGCTGGCGCCAAGGCGGTGAGCAGATCCCCTGTCTGGTTTGCAGTTAACCGTCAGACTGTTTATGGTTAGCCATCCCACTCCCTGCACCATCTTTGATGAGAGACTGCAAGATGAACAATTTGCTCAAGATCCTGCTGGCCATTTTCCTGCCCCCCGTGTGCGCCTTTATTCAGGTCGGTTTTAGCCTGCATTTTCTGATCAACATAGTACTGACGTTGCTGGGTGGCCTGCCGGGCATGGTCCATGCGCTCTGGCTGGTGGTGAGTAACAAACGCGGTTAAGTAATTATTTTGAGGGCGCCAGCAGGCGCCCTTTTTATCAGCGGTGGTGGGGTTAGAAGAAGCCGAGTGGGTTGATGTCGTGGCTCACCAGCAGGTTTTTGGTGTTCTGGTAGTGGTCCAGCATCATCTTGTGAGTCTCGCGGCCGATCCCCGACTTCTTGTAACCACCAAAGGCGGCGTGGGCCGGATAGGCGTGGTAGCAGTTGACCCAGACCCGACCCGCTTGAATGCCGCGCCCCATGCGCCAGGCTGGGCCCTCCTGATCGCGGATACCGCTAGGGGCTCGCGTACCACCTTGCCATTCTCCCAAATTTCGGCGATAGCAAGCGACTCGATATTCTGCTCGATAAGATAGGCGAGTTGCAGCTGCTGGCTTAACCCCGTTTACTGTGGGTATTACAGGAGCGGATCATCACGCCGGTTGGCTGCCACAAGGCCGAACCGATCGATTTCTGGTTGGTGAGGGCAAACCATTGCGATCTTACTGCCATGGTGCAGTGCGGCACGTTGCGCGAGACACCCTGACGCCTCAATTTCTTCTCACCGCTGGTTTTAAAGACCCAGATGACAGCTGGAGCCCTGCCCGTCCAGCCGCTATGATGCGCGCGTGCCGGGTATTGCGCCCGTTGACTCATTCGTTGAGGGATTGTCTGCCATGTCACAACAGGCCAT
>JBOFSK010000131.1:0-10542 GCA_051651505.1 Aeromonas sp. | reverse complement strand
CGTTATTTGGAGGAGCATGGTTTGGGTGGTCTGCTGCGGGCTGGTTATAAATCGAAACAGGCTGATCGATAATCATGCCTTGTCCCTGCTGACGAATGATCGGAAAATGCGGCTTTTCTTATGACTGGGGCCGCTTATGCAGCACGATGGATATTGGGTTTTCTCGCAGATTGATCCCGTAGCATTCAGTTTAGGACCGCTATCGGTACGCTGGTATGGTCTCATGTACCTGTTTGGTTTCGCTTTTGCTATGTGGCTGGCGGGTCGTCGCGCCGATGCGCCCAATAGCGGCTGGACCCGCAACGAGGTGTCGGATCTGCTGTTCTACGGTTTCCTCGGAGTGATCCTCGGTGGCCGCGTCGGTTACGTGCTGTTCTACAACTTCGATCTCTTCCTCGCGGACCCCACCTACCTGTTCAAGATCTGGACTGGCGGCATGTCATTCCATGGTGGCCTGATCGGGGTTATTACCGCCATGGTGTGGTTTGCCCACAAGACCAAGCGTCACTTCTTCACCGTGGCCGACTTTGTGGCGCCACTTATTCCGTTTGGCCTTGGCGTTGGCCGGGTTGGCAATTTTATGAATGGCGAGTTGTGGGGGCGGGTCACGGATGTGCCTTGGGCCATCATTTTCCCGGAGGCGGGTGCCGAGCCGCGTCACCCTTCCCAGCTCTATCAGTTTGCGCTCGAAGGGGTGGTGCTGTTTATCATCCTCAACCGGTTCTGGCGCAAGAACCCACCGCGCGGTGCCATCTCTGGCCTGTTCTTGCTGTGCTATGGCCTGTTCCGCTTTTTGGTGGAGTTTGTGCGCCAGCCTGACGGCCAGCTGGGTCTCTATTTTCAGCAGATCAGCATGGGTCAAATCCTCTCTACTCCAATGATCATTCTGGGGGCATGGATGGTTTGGGTTGCCTATCAGCGCCCACAGTTGTTTGGTAATACAGTGAAGGAGGCAAAGCAATGAGAGCTTATCTCGACCTGATGCAGAAGATCCTCGATGAGGGCACCATCAAGTCAGACCGGACCGGTACCGGTACCGTCTCCCTGTTCGGCCATCAGATGCGTTTTAATCTGGCCAAAGGGTTCCCGCTGGTGACCACCAAGAAGTGTCACCTGCGCTCCATCATTCACGAGCTGCTCTGGTTCCTCAATGGCGATACTAATACCGCCTATCTGAAGGAGAATGGGGTTAGCATCTGGGATGAGTGGGCAGACGAGAATGGCGAGCTGGGGCCAGTTTACGGCGCTCAGTGGCGCTCCTGGCCTGCGGCCGACGGGTCTGTCATCGACCAGATCCAGAAGGCAGTGGATGACATCAAGCACAACCCGGATTCGCGGCGCATCATTGTCTCCGCCTGGAATGTGGGCGAGCTGGACAAGATGGCGCTGGCCCCCTGCCACGCGTTCTTCCAGTTTTATGTGGCGGACGGCAAGCTCTCCTGCCAGCTCTACCAGCGCAGTTGTGATGTGTTCCTCGGCCTGCCGTTCAACATCGCCAGCTACGCCCTGCTGACCCATATGATGGCCCAGCAGTGTGAGCTGGAGGTGGGTGATTTCGTCTGGACCGGCGGTGATGTGCACCTCTACTCCAACCACATGGAGCAGACTGCACGGCAACTCTCTCGGGAACCTCGCCCGTTGCCGCAGTTGGTGATCAAGCGCAAACCAGATTCTATCTTCGATTATCAGTTCGAGGATTTTGAGATCCTGGGTTATGACCCCCATCCAGGGATCAAAGCCCCGGTTGCCATTTGAGTAAAAAGCGCCTGAGGGCGCTTTTTTTATGCAATCGAATTATTCTTTTACTGGGCAAATAATGGTGCGGGAGTCGTAAGATTAAGGACGAATTTTAGTCACCATACCGCACTCTGTGTTCGGTTTTCTCGTTGTATGTAGCAGTAAGAAACGATTTTTCATTGGTTGTTGCAAGATATAGACTCAAATCAACGCAATACGCTGGAATGTTTAACCATGAGTGACGTAATCAAAAAGTTCCTAAAGCTGGAAGCTGCCTCCGGCATTATTCTGATCATGGCGGCCATGCTGGCGATGATCTTAGCCAACACCACGCTGGCGGGTGGGTATCAGGCATTCCTCGACACCCCGGTACAGGTGCGTATCGCCGCCCTCGACATCAACAAGCCGCTGCTGCTCTGGATCAATGACGGTTTTATGGCGATCTTCTTCCTGCTAGTCGGTCTGGAAGTGAAGCGTGAAATGCTGGAGGGAGCACTCTCTACTCGGGTACAGGCCACCTTCCCGGCCATTGCTGCCGTGGGTGGTATGCTGGCACCCGCGTTGATTTACGTCTTTTTCAACTATTCGGACGAAGTGGCGCGAGCCGGGTGGGCCATCCCTGCCGCAACCGACATCGCCTTTGCTCTTGGGGTGATGGCGCTGCTCGGCAAGCGGGTACCGGTGAGCCTCAAGGTATTCCTGTTGGCGCTGGCCATCATGGATGACCTCGGTGTGATCATCATTATTGCGCTCTTCTATACCCAGCAGTTGTCGTTGGGTGCCTTGGCTGTCGGTGTCCTCGCAACCTTGACGTTACTGTGGATGAACCGCCGTGGTGAAGACAGGATCGGTCTTTATATGCTGGTCGGTCTGGTGTTGTGGGTGGCAGTGCTTAAATCAGGCGTCCATGCGACCTTGGCGGGTGTGGTGGTGGGTTTCATGATCCCGCTAAGCGGTAAGCGTTACGCTTCCCCGCTTAAGTCTTTGGAGCATAGCCTGCATCCCTGGAGTGCTTATCTGATCCTGCCGTTGTTTGCGTTTGCCAACGCGGGGGTGTCGCTGGAGGGGATCGGTTTGAGTGATCTGCTGACTCCGGTACCTATGGGGATCATGCTGGGGCTGTTTATTGGTAAGCCGCTTGGGGTGTTCACCATTAGCTGGCTGTCAGTCAAACTGGGCATTGCCCAGCTGCCACCGGGTGTAAACTTCAAGCAAATTTTTGCAGTCAGCATCCTCTGCGGTATCGGGTTTACCATGTCGATGTTTATTGCGTCGCTGGCTTTCGAGCACGGTGGCCTTGATTATGGTAGCTACTCTCGTCTCGGGATCCTGGTCGGTTCTACGATGGCGGCGGTGGTCGGCTATCTGGCCTTGCGCATGGCCCTTCCCAAAAATGAAGGTGAGCAGAGCACGGAGGGATTATGAAATTACCGACAGGGTTGTTGATGTTGTTGCTAAGCCCCATGGCATTAGCCGGGGGGCTGGAAGATTGTAAGCAGGATGCCGCCTCGGCGAACTGCTCTGCCTATCTGAACGGGGTGGTAGACAGCGCCCTGCTGCTAGGGGACAAGCAAGTTAAGGCGCGTTTTGGCGAGACCTTCTCCGAGCGGGCCCTGAGTAGTCGGGCTGGTGAGCGGGTCAAGCACTCCAACAAGCACTATTGCACGGAACGGATGCCGAACAAGGAGCACCTTAAGGCCAGCCTGATGGAGCAGTTTGTGGCAAACAAGGTTGACTCGGTCAGCGACATGTATGACATTCTGGCGGTTGAACTTAGCTGCTACCGGAGTCCGCGCACCGCGGTAACCTCATCGGATGTCACACCTTAATTACAATCATCTCTATTATTTCTGGATGACGCAGAAAAAGGGCTCTGTTACCCACGCCGCAGAAGCCCTTTTTTTAACCCCTCAGACGGTCACCGGTCAGATAAAACTGCTGGAGCAGCGCCTCGGTGGCAAGTTGCTCAAGCGCAAGGGGCGCTCTCTTGAAGCGACCGAGCTTGGCCAGCTGGTGTTTCGCTATGCCGACAAGATGTTCAGTCTCTCCTATGAGATGCTCGATATCGTCAATTATCGTAATGAGAGCCAGATCTTGTTTGATGTGGGTATCGCCGATGCCCTCTCCAAGCGCCTGGCCAGTCGTGTCTTGCTCTCGGTCATCCCTAACGATGGCTCCATTCACCTTCGTTGTTTCGAATCCACTCACGAGCTGCTGCTGGAGCAACTGAGCGAGCACAAGCTCGACATGATCCTCTCTGATTGCCCGGTGGACTCCAGCCAGCATGCTGGGCTGCTCTCCAAGCGGCTCGGTGATTGTGGCGTCAGCTTTTTCTGCAAGGCGCCCCTGCCTGAAAAACCCTTTCCGGCTTGTTTGGAGGAGCGCAAGCTGCTGATCCCGGGCCGCCGCACTGCCATGGGACGTCAATTGACTCAGTGGTTCGAGCAGCAGGGGATATCCCCCAGTATCCTCGGGGAATTCGATGATGCGGCCTTGATGAAGGCATTTGGTTTCTTCAATCAGGGGATATTCATGGCTCCCACCATCTACCGGGAAGAAATTCTGGAGGGGGAGGGGGTGATGCTGATCGGCGAAAGCCAGGATCTGAGGGAGGAGTATTACGTTATCTTTGCCGAGCGAATGATCCAGCACCCTGCGGTGAAACGGGTCTGCGAGAGTGACTTTACGTGTCTGTTTGCCGGACAAGAGAACTTTTCGACTATCCAGCCAACGACCCTGTCGTTTTAAAATCAAGTGTCACCACGTATCATCGGTGATCACTGACAGAGGAGTGATGTGATGGAATTGGATGCGATGCAAGCCAATGCCAGTCAGGCGGTGGCTTTGCTTAAGGCGCTGGCTAATGAACGGCGACTGTTTATCTTGTGTCAATTGCTGGAGCGGGAGTTGTCGGTAGGCGAGCTTAACGAGCGGTTAGGGTTGAGTCAGTCGGCGTTGTCACAGCATCTGGCTTTGCTGCGGCGGGATCAGTTGGTGACAACCCGTAAAGAGGCTCAGACGGTCTACTATTCGCTGCACAGCCATGAGGTACGGGAAATGATTGGTTTGCTGCATCGACTTTATTGCAGGGCAGATAAATAAAAACCGGCACTAAGGCCGGTTTTTTCAGCTTGTATCAGCAGACGCTGATTAAGCCATAGCTTTGATCTGGGCAGACAGGCGGCTCTTGTGACGAGCAGCTTTGTTCTTGTGGATCAGGCCTTTAGTAGCCATGCGATCCATGATCGGCTGAGCGGTAGCAAAAGCAGCTACTGCGGCAGCTTTGTCGCCAGAAGCGATGGCAGCAATTACTTTCTTCAGATAGGTACGGGTCATGGAACGACGGCTAGCGTTGTGTTGACGACGTTTCTCTGACTGAATCGCGCGCTTCTTAGCAGATTTGATATTAGCCAAGGTAAAACTCCTAAAACTGTCTTAGCGAGTGTATTGAAAAGGCCCAGAAATATGCCTTCTCAACCACATATTGTCAAATGATTTGTGCAAATAAACACCGCCTCCCGGTGGTGTGTCAGTTGGGAGGCGGTTAAACTGTCGGCCGATTCTAGCAGCATTCTTTCCATTCTGACAGTTCCAGAGGCCTTGTCTTGAGTAAGAAATTGATCAAATCCGGCATGATAGTGTCCGCAATGACCCTGGTGTCTCGTGTAATGGGCTTGGTTCGCGATGTGGTTATTGCGAATCTGCTCGGTGCAGGCGTCGCCGCCGATGTGTTCTTCTTTGCCAATCGTATCCCTAACTTCTTGCGTCGCCTGTTCGCCGAGGGGGCGTTTAACCAAGCGTTTGTGCCGGTGATGACGGAGTACAAGAAAAGTGGCGACGAACGAGAAGTGCGTGAATTGCTGGCGGCGGTGGCGGGCACCCTGGGTGGCATTGTGACCATAGTGACCTTGCTCGGGGTGCTCGGTTCCGGGGTGCTGACCGCGCTGTTTGGCTGGGGCTGGTTTTGGGATTGGCTGCACGGCGGGCCTGCGGCCGAGAAGTTCGAGCTGGCCAGCCTGATGCTCAAAATCACTTTCCCCTATCTCTGGTTCATCACCTTTACCGCTATGGCAGGAGCCATCCTTAACACCTTCGGCCGTTTTGCTGTCTCCTCGTTTACCCCGGTGTTTCTCAATCTTGCCATGATTGCAGCCGCCTGGTGGATCGCCCCACTGTTGGATCGCCCCGAGATTGCGCTGGCGATAGGGGTCTTTTTGGGGGGATTGGTGCAATTTTTATTTCAATTTCCCTTTTTGCGGCAAATTAACATGCTGGTTTGGCCCAAGTGGGGGTGGCACCACCCAGGCGTAGTGAAGATCCGCACCCTGATGCTCCCGGCCCTGTTCGGGGTATCGGTCAGCCAGATCAACCTGTTGGTGAATACTATGCTGGCCTCCTTTTTGGCGACCGGTGCCATCAGCTATCTCTACTACTCGGATCGGTTACTGGAGTTTCCCCTCGGCCTGTTTGCGGTGGCCATCAGTACTGTGATCCTGCCTGCACTCGCCAAGAAGCATGTGGATGCCGACCCGGCCGATTTTTCTCGCACCATGGATTGGGGGGTGCGGATGGTGATGCTGCTCGGCTTGCCCGCCATGGTGGGTATCGCGGTGCTGCGTGAGCCTATCTTGCGGGTATTGTTCATGCGCGGTGAGTTCGGCATGCATGAAGTGGCTATGTCCAGTGCCAGCTTGCTGGCGTCTACCACCGGGTTACTCTCCCTGATGCTGATCAAGGTACTGGCGCCCGGTTACTACGCCCGTCAGGACACCAAGACGCCGGTGCGGATCGGGGTGATGTCGATGATCGCCAACATGGTGTGTAACCTCATTTTCATCTATCCGCTTGGTTATGTGGGGCTGGCGCTCTCGACCGCCTGCTCCGGTACCTTGAATGCGGCCCTGCTATTTAAGGGGTTGTACCAGCAGAGCGTTTATCGCCCCTCCCGCCATACTGGTGTGTTCTGCCTCAAGCTGCTGGTTGCCAGTGTGCTGATGGGCGGCGTGCTCGCCTACCTGTCCCCTGATCTCGCCCAATGGGCCGCGTGGAGCATGGGCAAGGCCAGCTTGCAGTTGACCACCTTGTTGGTGCTCGGGGGGGGGGCTTATACGGTGGTTTTGCTCGCACTGGGGATTCGGCCGCGGCATTTGAAATCGGGTCAATAGCTGGCGTAATCCTGTCGCACTATGGCTAGCACTATGGCTATGGGGGCCGGGTTTTGGCCCCCCTAGGTGAAATCAGGCGCGGCTGGATGTGCTCCTGCACGCAACAAGATAGTGCTCAAGGTAGTCCTTGTGCAGAGCGAATCTGGCCAAGAGACCTGAAATCCGCTTAGCAATAGGGCTGACCCTGCCTGTCGCCTGATATATAATCCGCCGATTTCCATGGCAGCAACGCACAAGGCACTGATGGAGCTTATTCGCGGCATTCACAATCTCAAGCCCCGCCACCGGGGATGCGTCTTGACCATTGGCAACTTTGATGGGGTTCATCAGGGGCACCACGCGGTATTGGCGCGGCTTAAGGTGAAAGCGGCTCAACTGGGCTTGCCCGCCTGTGTCATGTTGTTTGAACCACAGCCACTGGAACTGTTCACTGGGGGCGCCGCGCCAGCGCGTTTAAGTCGGCTGCGCGAGAAGTTTGAGGCGTTGCGGGGGCTGGATATTGATCGCCTGCTCTGCGTGCGCTTTAGTCGTCACTTTGCCGAGCAAGCGGCCTCTACGTTTATTGAGCGGTTGCTGGTTGAGCAGCTTGGGGTGCGTTATTTGGTGGTGGGCGATGACTTTCGCTTCGGCCAAGGGCGGGCGGGGGACTTCCAGCTGCTACAAGAGGCCGGTCACAGGTTCGGATTCGAAGTGATCAGTACCCAGAGCTTCCAGATTGCCCGTCAGCGGGTCAGCAGCACCCTGGTGCGCGAAGCGCTCAAGGCGGGTCGCATGGCAGAAGTGGAGCTGATGCTGGGTCGCCCCTATACCATCAGTGGCCGGGTGGCCCACGGCGACAAGCTGGGGCGTACCATAGGTTTTCCTACCGCCAATCTGGCCCTCAAGCGGCCAGTATCGCCGGTCGGTGGCGTGTTTGCGGTGGAAGTGATATGTTCCGGCAAGACCTTTCCCGGTGTAGCCAATGTGGGGGTGCGGCCAACCTTGAGCGGCACACAAGCCAGATTGGAAGTACATCTATTTGATTTTTCTGGTGATCTATATGGTCAGCAGGTCAAGGTGCTGCTTCGCCACAAGCTGCGCGAAGAGCAGAAGTTTGCCTCTTTCACTGCCTTGAAAGAGCAGATCGAACGAGATGCCCTGGCGGCCCGAGCCTGGTTCGGGCTACCACAATTCCATTTACCCAGCACTCTTTTAGAAAAGAAGGGAACCCAGGACTGATGAGCGACTATAAACATACCCTGAATCTGCCGGAAACCGAGTTTCCGATGCGTGGCGATCTGGCCAAGCGCGAACCCAACATGCTCAAGCGTTGGTACGATCAGGATCTCTACGGCGCTATTCGCCGCGCCAAAGCGGGCAAGCCTTCTTTCATTTTGCATGACGGCCCCCCCTATGCGAACGGCAACATTCACATCGGTCACTCGGTCAACAAGATCCTTAAAGACATCATCATCAAGTCCAAGGGCCTCTCTGGTTTCGATTCCCCCTATGTGCCCGGTTGGGATTGTCATGGTCTGCCTATCGAGCTGAAAGTAGAAGGCATGGTTGGCAAGCCGGGCGAGAAGGTCTCCGCTGCCGAGTTCCGCGCCGAGTGCCGCAAGTACGCCAAGACTCAGATCGACGCCCAGAAGACCGACTTCATCCGTCTGGGCGTGTTGGGTGATTGGGACAAACCTTACTTGACCATGGATTTTGGCACTGAAGCCAACATCATTCGCTCCATGGCCAAGATCGTTGAAAACGGCCACCTGCACAAAGGTTCCAAGCCGGTGCACTGGTGTACCGATTGTGGCTCCGCGCTGGCGGAAGCCGAAGTCGAGTACTACGACAAGAACTCCCCCTCCATCGACGTGCGCTTCAAGGCCGTCGATGAGGCGACCGTGGCCGCCAAGTTTGATTGTGCTGAAGGCCACATCGGCCAAGGCCCGATTGCTGCAGTGATCTGGACCACTACCCCGTGGACCCTGCCAGCTAACCGCGGCATCGCCATGCATGCGGATCTCGATTACGCCCTGGTGCAGGTCGAAGGTGAGCACCCGGAGCGTCTGATCCTGGCCGCTGAACTGGTCAAGGATGTGATGGACCGTGCCGGTATCGAGCGCTTCCATAACCTGGGTTATGCCAAGGGTGCCGCGCTTGAGCTGCTGCGCTTTAACCACCCCTTCTACCGCTTTGATGTTCCTGTCGTTCTGGGTGATCACGTCACCCTGGATGCCGGTACCGGCGCCGTGCACACTGCCCCTGGCCATGGTCAGGAAGACTTTGTGGTCGGTCAGAAGTATGGTCTGGAAGTGGCCAACCCGGTGGGCAGCAACGGCGTGTATCTGCCAGATACCGAACTGTTTGCAGGCCAGCACGTGTTCAAGGCCAACGCCTCTGTGGTCGACGTGCTGATCGAGCGTGGTGCCCTGCTGCATCACAAGGTGTTCAATCACTCCTACCCGCATTGCTGGCGCCACAAGACCCCGATCATCTTCCGTGCCACCCCACAGTGGTTTATTAGCATGGAGCAGAAAGGTCTGCGCCAGCGTGCGCTCGAAGAGATCGAACGCATCGAGAAAGACGGTATCGCTCAGCAAGGTCAAAGCGGCTGGGTGCCAGCTTGGGGTAAAAACCGGATTCAGGCGATGGTCGAGAACCGTCCTGACTGGTGTATCTCCCGTCAGCGCACCTGGGGTGTGCCTATCTCCCTGTTTGTTCATAAAGAGACTCAGGCACTCCACCCTGAATCTGTGCGTTTGATGCATGAAGTGGCCAAGCGGGTCGAGCAGTCTGGCATTCAGGCCTGGTGGGATCTGGACAAGGCCGAGCTGCTGGGCAGCGACGCCGACATGTACGACAAGGTGCCTGATACCCTGGACGTCTGGTTCGATTCAGGTTCCACCCACTCCTCCGTGGTGGATGCCCGTCCCGAGTTCAACGGCAAGTCAGCGGATCTTTATCTGGAAGGTTCTGACCAGCACCGCGGTTGGTTCATGTCGTCTCTCATGATCGGCGTGGCAATGAAAGACAAGGCTCCTTACAACCAGGTCCTGACTCACGGCTTCACCGTGGATGGCCAAGGTCGCAAGATGTCCAAGTCCATCGGTAACGTGGTCAGCCCGCAGGACGTGATGAACAAACTGGGTGCCGACATTCTGCGTCTGTGGGTCGCGAGCACCGACTACACCGGCGAGATGACGGTCTCCGACGAGATCCTCAAGCGTTCCGCCGATGCTTATCGCCGTATTCGCAACACGGCCCGTTTCCTGCTGGCCAACCTGAGCGGTTTCAACCCGGCGACCGACATGGTGGCGCCGGCTGATATGGTGGTGGTGGATCGCTGGGCGGTGGGTCGTGCCAAAGCGGTGCAGGCCGAGATCATGGCGGCATTCGATGAGTACAACTTCCACGGCGTTACCCAGAAGCTGATGCAGTTCTGCTCTATCGAGATGGGGTCTTTCTATCTGGATGTGATCAAGGATCGTCAGTACACCGCCAAGGCTGACAGCCTGGCTCGTCGCTCCTGCCAGACCGCGCTGTATCACATCGTTGAGGCCATGGTGCGCTGGATGGCGCCGATCATGAGCTTCACCGCTGACGAGATCTGGGCACTGCTGCCGGGTGAGCGCGGCGAGTTCGTCTTCACCGAAGAGTGGTA
>JBOFSK010000130.1:0-2633 GCA_051651505.1 Aeromonas sp. | reverse complement strand
TTGGCGGAGTTGCGGGGCTGCATAGGGGTAATGTTCATAGAAAAACGCCCCAGGCCATCGAGACCCAGGACGGTGAAGATATCAAAGACTCGCTTTCCGGTAGATCGCAATGCGGCTCCGCTTAAGTGAACAGCATTGCTCCGGATGGAGGCCTTTCTGTTTTCACTCAAGTTGCACTCACACAATACCCGCCACGCGGCGGGTACGGGCTCGTCTTAGCCGTTCGTGAGCGGCAAAGAGAGCCGTTTGGCCAGCGCCTGAAAGTGCTGGCTCACTTCAGCCCCGAACAAGGGGTCACCAATGGCGTGGTTTTGCCAAATTTGCTCAAGATGACGCCAATCATCCTCGGTCAGGGAGTCGCGCAGATGAGGGAAAATCACCCCCTCTTCATAGTTCATATGCGCCTCCTGCAGCGCCACAAAGTGCTCCAGTTTAGTGGTAAATTGATCAAGGGGGATCACCGCATCCATCAGGATCATCTCCACCATCTCCTTGAGATCTGTCCCCGCCTCCAGCAACCTGGTGTGCTCTTCTTGTAAACGGTTCACAATATCCCCTTCCACCATCCGATATTTCAGATAGTAGTCATAAATCAGGTCTTCCTTGGGGTGATGGTACTTATCTGAGACCTCACGCAGGTAGTCGATGACATCCCGCACCAGAAAATAGCTGATGGGCTCTTCGGCACGGATGGCTACCAGCTTGTGCTTGAGCAGCTCCAAAAGTCGGGCGATGTTGAGATGGTCCTGATGCAGACGGGATAACATGGGCACTCCTTGGCTCTGAATAAATGTTATGTCCCTGAGTATACGGTTATTTGTTAGCCAAACTTTGCACTCAATCAAGTGAAGTGCAGACAGATTGCCACTCAATCGGCGCCTTGCCCTGCTGTTCGAGCAGGCGATTGGTCTCGGTAAAGTGGCCACAACCGATGAAACCGCGGTGGGCAGAGAGCGGACTCGGATGCGGTGCAGTCAACACATGGTGGCGCTCACGATCGATAAAACGCCCCTTCTTCTGGGCATGGGCTCCCCATAGCAGGAAAACCACGCCCTGACAGTTGATATTGATCTGCTCGATCACTCTGTCGGTAAAGGTCTCCCACCCCAACTTGGCGTGTGAGTGAGCCTGACCGGCCTGCACCGTCAACACGGTATTGAGCAGCAAGACCCCCTGCTTGGCCCAAGATTCGAGAAAACCGTGATTAGGGGTGACAAACCCCGGCAGATCTCGGTGCAACTCTTTATAGATGTTGACCAGTGACGGCGGGGTCCGCACCCCGGGCAATACCGAGAAACAGAGACCGTGTGCCTGATTGGGGCCGTGATAGGGATCTTGCCCCAGGATCACCACCTTAACCTGATCGAGCTCGGTCAAGGTGAATGCATTGAAGACATCCTCTTGTGGCGGGTATATCGCCATACCAGCTTGTCGCTGGGCACTGACGGTCGCCAAGGCAAGCTTGAAATAGTCCTGCTCTTTTTCAGCGTCAATCACATCACCCCAGGTCTGCATCACTCACTCCTTACCTGCAATAAAGAAAGGCTGAGGATAAGGGCCCAGCCCAGCACACGCAACGTTAAACCCAGCGTCCCCGGGGTCCTGACCCGAGCAGCACGACCGAGGATAAGCGCAGATTAACCGACAGCCCCCCCTTGATAACTGACAACCATGCAGACACCGGGTCAGCGATGGCGCTGAATATGCATCATAAACAGACGATAAGATGTAGTTAAATTACTAGATTGAACAGATAAAAGATGCATAATGGGGGTATCTTACAAAATCATAAAAATGACCTATTTTTGATTCACCTCAATAAATTAATCCCAGCAAAACCCATATTTATTGAATTTTATTGATCTGAATCAATTTTAACCCCTTTGTCTGCATGGTATATATGACCACATCAAACTAAAGGTGTAAGGCAAGGGCCCTTTAAGCCATCAAAAACCACGGTAGCTTAAATACAGCAGGGTAATTTTCTTACAGTTGGATTCGCGTTCCCATTGAGGAGTCATACCATGATCAAAGGCATTCAAATCACCCAGGCCGCCAACACTGCACTGCTGAACTCTTTCTGGCTGCTGGACGAAGAAAAACAACAAGCTCGCTGCATCTGTGTTAAAGGCGATGAATTTGCCGCTGATCAAGAAGTGGCAATGGCTGATCTGGGTCAGTTCGAATACCGTGAACTGCCGGTTCAGGCTGAACCTATGGTAGAAGGCGGCCAGCACCTGAACGTCAACGTACTGCGTCGTGAAACTCTGGAAGATGCTATCGCTAACCCGGAGAAGTACCCGCAGCTGACCATCCGTGTATCTGGCTACGCGGTGCGTTTCAACGCGCTGACCCCGGAACAGCAGCGTGACGTGGTTACCCGTACTTTCACCGCTAGCCTGTAATCAGCGCCTGGCAGTGAACCGCCGCCCCTATGAGGTCGGCAGAAAAAACGGCCGAACGGCCGTTTTTCTCTGGGCTTTTCACTGATTCTTGTCTAGTCCTGAAATAGGTTTACACATTTTCAACTAGCATTTCTCTATTCAGAACCCCCTATGTACCGCATCGGGGGTTCTGTATTTCAACGCATGATGCGGCCGCTCCACGTTGTAAATATCCACCGCTTCACGCAC
>JBOFSK010000129.1:0-10398 GCA_051651505.1 Aeromonas sp. | reverse complement strand
CCAGCCAGCCCAGCAAGACCCCGTAGGGGAGCTGGTTATCGATAAAGTAGAAGCTGGCGATCATGGCGCCGAGCAGTAGGGTGTTGCCGATCAGAATGCGCCGATAGCCGATACGGGGGATCAGCTTGTTTACCAGGGTCTTGGTCAGCATGGCCCCCAGCACAGTGGGGATCATGGTCATCCCCGCCTTGCTGGGGGAAAACCCGAGCCCCAGTTGCAAGAAGAGCGGGGTGAGAAATGGCATGGATCCGCTGCCGAGGCGGGCAAACAGGTTGCCCCAGATGCCGATGGCAAAGCTGGGGGTTTTGAACAGGCGCAGGCTAAAGAGCGGCTGCTCGGCATTGGCAGCATAGAGCCAGTAACTCGCCATCGCCGCCAAGCCGACGATCAGCGCAAACAGCGCCCAACCGGTGGCAATGCTGTGCTCCCCCAGCCCCTGCAAACCGACCGATACCAGCACCATGCCGACGCTGAACATCACAAATCCCTGCCAGTCGAAACGGGCGGTCTGCTGGCGCAGATCCGGCATAAAGTACCAGCTGGCGATAAAGCCGAGCAGCCCCACCGGCAGGTTAATAAGAAACACCCAGTGCCAGCTCGCCACTTCCACCAGCCAGCCACCGAGGGCAGGCCCCATCAGCGGGCCAAGCAGCCCCGGAATAGTGACAAATGACATCACCCGCAGCAGCTCGTGTTTGTCATAGACCCGCAGCACTGCCAACCGCCCCACCGGCATCAACAGGGCGCCGCCGACCCCCTGTAACACCCGGGCCGCCACCAGCATGGGGAGGGAATACGAGGCGGCGCAGGCGATGGAGCCCAGGGTAAACAGCAAGATAGCCACCAGATAGATACGGCGGGTGCCGAATCTGTCCGCCAGCCAGCCGGAGGCGGGGATCAGCAGCGCCACCGTCAACATGTAGGCGATGATCACCGACTGCATCTGCAGCGGGCTCTCCCCCAGGGTTTCGGCCATGTTGGGCAGGGCGGTGTTAAGGATGGTGCCATCCAGCGCCTGCATAAAGAAGCCAACCGCTGCCAGCAAAGGCAGCCACTTGCGCTGGGCATCGGTCACTGTGTGGCTCATAGCAAGCTCCGTTATTGCTGCGGTGGGGTGGCGGCGGCCAGAAAGAGATCGACACAACTCAAGGTCCAGCCATCCTGCTCGGCGGCGCTCTGGGTCAGCGGCAGACCCAGCTCCCGTAGCATCCGCTCCTTGCCCTGCCACATCAGTAGCAACTGCAAGGCGGCCTGTTCGCTGTTTTGATGGCACAACAAGCCCTGCTGTTTTTGCTGCTCCAGCCAGCGTGACAGTATATCGGTCACATAGAGGGGCCCGGCCTCGAAGAAGAGGCTGGCCAGCTGGGCATCGTTGCAACTGATGCAGGTGCGAAAGATGTTGATAGCATCATCGCTCAGGATCAATTTGCGAAAACTGCGGCCAAATGCGATCAGGCTCTCCCGCACACTCTCTCCCCGCAGTAACACCTCTGGCATCAACTCACTGCTGACACACTTGCTGCCCACCGCTTCGGCAAACAAAGACTCCTTGTTGGCAAAATGGCTGTAAACGGTCTGCTTGGAGACACCCGCAGCACTGGCCACCATGTCCATGCTTACCAGATGCAAGCCATGCTGGCAGAAAAGCTGGCCGGCGGCATCGAGGATGGCCGCTCGCTTCTGCTGGCTACGGGGTGACATGTTCATTTTCTCTCCAAAATCAAACTAGACAGTCTAGTACCTATAAAACTAGACTGGTCGGTATGATTTTATGTTATGCCAACCAAAGGATGATGTCATGGCACTTCGTTTAATCCTGCTGACGCTGTTACTGAGTGGTTGTGGCCCTGCCCCGCAGTCAACCGAGGCCCCGCCTTTGACCCGAGTGATCGCCCAACCACTGCAGGCCCGCGATCACTACCCGGTGCAGCATCGTTTCACGGGCCGGGTGATCGCCCCCGAGCACAGCCAAGTGGGATTCGAACTGGCAGGCAGGATTGCCACCTTGCACAAAGGACGGGGGGAAACGGTCGCCGCCGGCGAATTGCTGGCCACCCTAGATACCCGCTTGCTGGAGGTGGAAGCCAAAGAGCTGGCTGCTCGGGCCGCCCAGAACGAGGCCGAGTTGACCCTGGCCAGACAAAATCTAAAACGACTCAATACCTTGCGCCAGCAGCAATTCAGTTCCCGTCAGGCGCTGGACGAACAGCAGAGCAAGACCCGGATGCTGGAGGCGAACGCCAACCAGATTGCCGCTGCCATCGAGGCAAACCGGGTCAAACAGGAAAAATCGCAGCTGCGGGCCCCCTTTAGCGGGATAGTGGCGAGTCGCGAACAGGCGTTGGGGGCCGTGGTGACCGCTGGCCAACCGCTGTTTGCCCTGACCCGCAGCGGTCAGTGGGAAGCAGACATTGGCGTACCGGTGCAGCAGGTCGCCGCGCTCACGGTTGGCCAGATATATTCCCTGCAAAGTGGTGCCCTGCTCATGGAGGGGCGGCTGCTCAATCTGGGGGTGCAGGTAGACGGACAAACCCATACCCGCACGGCCCGCTTCGCCCTAACCCGTGGTGGTGAGCCGCTGGCAGAGGGGCAGCTCGTCACCTTGCTGCACCACACCCGTGAGCCCACCCGCACCTATGAGGTACCGCTCACCGCCCTGACCCAAGGGTTACGGGGAGGCTGGACCCTCTTTCTGCTCAATGATGAGACGCCCCCCAAGGTAGTCAGTCGTGATGTCACTTTGCTGCAGCAAGATGGCGAACGGGCCTGGATCACCGGCGCCTTGAGCGGACAAGAGCAGTTGGTAACCGATGGCTTGCACAAATTGGTGCCGGGCCAGCGCGTCACGCTGGCCGCCACTCCCGCCCCGCAGGAGCCACAACCATGATCCGCACCCTGATCGGCCCGTTTATCGATAATGGGCGCCTGCTGCTGCTAACCATTGCGCTGTTGCTGACTGCCGGGCTGACCGCGCTACAGATCTTGCCCAGAACCGAAGACCCTCAACTTACCAGCCGCTTTGCCAGCGTGGTGACCCATTTGCCGGGCGCCAGTGCCGAGCGAGTCGAGGCGCTGGTGAGCGAACCCATCGAGAACCGGTTACGGGCCCAGAGCGAAATCAAGCTGATTGAATCCAGTTCGCGGCCCGGTCTTTCCATCATCAATCTGGAGCTCAAAGATGAGGTCAGCGACGTCGAGCCGGTCTGGTCGCGAGTCCGCGACCGACTGGCCGATCTCACCGATATTCTGCCCCGTGAGGCAAGCCCGCCCAAACTGGATGACGAGAAGGGCTACCCCTTTACCCGACTGGTCAATGTGATCTGGCGTGGCCCGGGCCAACCCCAGCTGGATCGGCTCGCCCGCTACAGCGCCGAACTGGAGCGCCGGGCACGCCAGCTGCCGGGCACCGAATATGTAGCGCGCACCGGGGCGCCACAAGAGGAGATCTTGGTCCAGTTCGATCCCCTCGCCCTCAGTGCCAGCGGCATGACCAGCGAACAGCTGGCCCGGGCGCTGAGTGGTGCCGATTCCAAAGTGGCCGCCGGGGAGTTGCAGGGCAGCCACAATCGCTTTCAGGTGGAGATCCGTGGCGCCCTCGATACCTTGGCGCGGATCCGCCAGATCCCGCTCTATACCACAGCGCAAGGCCAGACTCTGCGCCTTGGCGATCTGGCCGAGGTTGAGCGCACCCTGCATCAACCGGAGAGCCAGCTCGCCTTTGCCAACGGCGATCGCGCCGTGGTGGTGGGGCTGCGCATGGCACAGGATCAGCGCATCGATCTTTGGTCCACTCGCGTCGATGCCATGCTGGCCACCCTGCAACAAGAGCTGCCGGATAATATCGGCCTCATCACCAGCTTCGATCAGCAGCGTTATACCGATCAGCGCCTCGACACCCTGCTGCTCAACATAGTGCAGGGTTTTATCATCATAGTGATCGTGCTGCTGGTGACCTTGGGGATCAAAGCCGCCATCATTGTGGCCCTGTCGCTGCCGCTCACGGTCGCGTTCTCCTTCGCCTGTATGAACCTGATCAACTTGCCCATCCACCAGATGTCGGTCACCGGTCTGGTGGTGGCGTTGGGGATCATGGTGGATAACGCCATTGTGATGGCGGATCGGGTGCAATATCAGCGCCGTCACGGCATGGCCATGAGTGCGGCGGCGCTGGAGGCCATCGGCCACCTCTGGCTACCGCTGCTGGGCTCCACCCTCACCACCATGCTCGCCTTTATGCCAATCATTCTGATGCCAGGCCCGGCCGGGGAGTTTGTCGGCGGTATCGCCTGGGCGGTGATCTGTTCGCTGCTGGGTTCCTACCTCATCGCTCACACCCTGGTGGCAGGAGTGGCCGCCCGCTGGATTGACAGTGGCAAAGGGGGCCGCTGGTATCAGGATGGTCTGCACCTGCCCCGGCTGAGTGCCCGCTTTGAGCAGAGCATCACCCTGGCGCTGGCCCACCCCTGGCGCACCCTGCTGCTGGTGAGTCTGCTGCCCCTGCTCGGCTTCTGGGCCGCGGGGCGGCTCACCGAGCAGTTCTTTCCCGCCGCCGATCGGGACATGATCCACATCGAGGCCAGCCTCTCCCCGCAGGCGAGTCTGGCCCGCACCCGTGAGCTGGCCATGGGGATCTCGGCCGAACTGGCCAGCCTGCCCGAGCTGGTTCGTCAGGATTGGGTGGTGGGCGATAACGCCCCCAGCTTCTACTACAACCTGGTGCCCAGAAAACAGGGGCGGGCCGATTACGCCCAAGGGATGATCACCCTGCAAGATGCCGATGCCGCCGAGCGGCTCATTCCACAACTGCAACAGCGGCTCGATGCCCGCTTTCCAGCAGCCCAAATTCTGGTGCGCAAGCTGGAACAGGGACCACCGTTTAACGCCCCGGTCGAGCTGCGGCTGTTTGGCCCAGACCTGGAACAGCTGCATCGGGTGGGGGAAGAGGTTCGCAGCCTGCTGGCCAATACCCCGGCGGTGGTGCAGACCCGCGCCACCTTGCAGGCTGGGGCGCCGAAACTGTGGCTGCAGGTCGATGAAGAGGCCGCCCGACTGGCAGGCATGACTCTGGCGGAGGTGGCATCCCGGCTGGCGGGTGCGCTGGACGGCAGGCTTGGCGGCACTGTGCTGGAGGGCACCGAATCGATTCCGGTACGGGTGCGGCTCGGCGAATCCTTGCGGCAAAATCCGGATGCCCTGCTCAACTTGCCGCTATCGATTGCCGGCAACGGGCAGCAAGGGGCCGCCAATCTCACCTTGCGGGCGCTGGCCAGCCCCGCGCTGCTGCCAAGCTGGGGCGAGATCAGCCGCCGTGACGGTGAGCGGGTCAATGTGCTGGAGGCCTATCTGGCGGTTGGGGTGCTGCCGCAGACGGTGCTGGAACAGGTTAAAGAGACGTTGGCCGCTCACCCGCTGGCACTGCCCCCGGGTTATCGGCTGGAATTTGGCGGGGAAGCCGCCAAACGAGATGAGTCGGTGGGTAACCTGATGGCCCATGTCAGCCTGATCGCGGTACTGCTGGTAGCGGTGCTCGTGCTCAGCTTCAACTCGTTTAGGCTGGCGGGAATCGTCACCCTGGTGGCGATCCAGTCGGCGGGCCTCGGGCTGCTGTGGGTCTGGCTGCTGGGCTATCCGTTCGGGTTTACGGTGATCATCGCCCTGTTGGGGCTGATGGGGCTGGCCATCAACGCCGCCATCGTCATTCTGGCCGAGCTGAAGGCAGACCCACTGGCACAACAGGGCAATCTGCCGCAGATCCGCGATCTGGTGGCCGGTTGCAGCCGCCACATTGTCTCGACCACCATCACTACGGTGGGCGGCTTTATCCCGCTATTGCTGGGGGGCGGCGGTTTCTGGCCACCTTTTGCCATCGCCATCGCCGGCGGCACCGCGCTGGCGACCCTGCTCTCTTTTTACTTTGTGCCGGTGGCCTTTTTGTTGCTCAACGGGCGTCGCCCTCGCCCATTGCAGCAGGGCTCACCCCATGGCCGTGACCCGCAAGATCAGTTGTCGGGCTGACCCAGCATGGCCTTGAGCCGCTCTTCCAGGGTCGGCTCGGGGGCCTTGAGGGTCGCCATAAACAGCTGCTCGATCCCGGCCTTGTCCTGGCTTTTGACGATAAACACCAGCCGGGACTGGGCCTTGCCCTCTGGCCACTCTCCCAGCGCCTGCAATGGATAGAGCTGGCCGTGGACGCCGTGGGCCACCACCGGCTGGCTTTCACCCTCCAGCTGCAAGATCCCCTTGAGCCGCAGCAGGGCATCGCCATACTGGGCCTGCACTGCATCGATGGCGGCCAGCAGGCGAGAGGGCTTGAGCGGCTCGCCGATACGCAGGGAGAAGCTCTCTATGTTGCCATGCTCGAAGTGGGTGGGCGCCGCCGTGCCCACCTTGGCTGTGAACGGCTGCAGCGTCGGTTGCATCGGTGAGGCCAATCCCTGCTTGGGGGATTCGGTGCGCAACCAGGCCAGCAGCTGGCGCACATCACGCCCCGCTGCCTCGTTGTAGGCGCCAAGCTTCTCCAGCACGGCTGGTGACAATTCGCCATTGGTCACCCGCTCGATGGGGGCCGCCGGATTGAGGGCAGTCAGCTGGGCCTCGACCCGCGCCAGCTGCTCGCCATCCACCAGATCCCCCTTGCTCACCACCAGCAGATCCGCCAGCGCCACCTGTTTCACCGCCTCATACTGGACGGCCAACTGCTGCTCGATATGACCGGCATCCACCACAGTGACAATCCCGTCAAAGCGGTAACGCTGGGCGATAAAGCCCTCTTCACGCAGGGTAAACAGCACAGGGGCCGGATCCGCCAGACCAGTGGTCTCAATAATCAGCCGCTTGAAGGGTTTGATCTTGCGTTGGATCGCCTTCATAAACAGCCCCTGCAGCGCCTCCACCAAGGATCCCTGCACCGAGCAGCAGATGCAGCCGGAGTCGAGCAGCATCACCTGCTCATCCACCTGCTGCACCAGATGGTGATCCAGCCCCACCGAGCCGAACTCGTTGATCAACACGGCGCACTCGCCAAGCTCGGGTTGCTTGACCCAGTGGTTGAGCAAGGTGGTCTTGCCGCTGCCGAGAAAGCCGGTCAGCAGGGTCACGGGAATTCTGGTGTCTTGCATATCGGTCATGTCAGATCCTTACCGGTTGGCAAACAGGTCGCTGAGCCAGCGATTTTCAAAGCGGCCGTGGGGGTCGAGCTCGGTTTTAAGCGCGAGGAAATCATGCCAGCGTGGCAGCAGGGCCGGGAAGTCATAGAGATCCATCGCCAGATGCTTACCAAAATGAGGGATACCGCCGAGCGGTACCAGCAGTTGCTGCAGCTCGCGCATCTGCTCCATGGAGCCGTTGACAAAGGTGCCGTCCGCCGCCAGATAGACCAAAAAACCGATCCAGCAGACCGGCTGCTCATAGGCAGCACTGAGCCAGGCCTCAGAGGGGCCGGTGCAGCGCAGAATAAAGGGATAGTGCAGCACACCGGGGTTGGCCTGCTGCCACGTTTGCAAGATCTCCAGCGCCTCGTTCATCCGATGCAGCGGCACCGCCACCTCGCAGTTGATCTGGGGCGCCGGGATCCCCTTGCAGAGAATTTGATAGACGTTGCCCACCAGATCGGAGGCATCCTTGAAGCGGCGCACCGTCTCGAAGTGCTCACCGGATAGCGCCTCATCCTTGGTGTCCTTCGCCATCTTCTGCATGGTAGCGTCGATAGTGGCATTAAGAGCAGCGTTCATCCGGGCGTCGATGTCCCCCTCCAGCAGCAGCGGCGCGCTGCCCGCGGCGCGGTAACGGGCGACCTCCTCCTCGGAGGCAGGATCCACCAGCCAGATGTGGCTCTCGCCAGTCCAGGCGAACCACCAGCTCTTCACAAAGCCGTGCTCGCGATTGAGCCGCTGGTTGTGCGCCAAGAGGAATGGGTAGTCGGTGGTGAACTTGGTGCAGCGCATGATGCGGTTGGGCACGGTCCGCAGGGTGACATCGAGCAGGATGCCAAGCATCCCCATCCCCATCACAAAGGCACCGAAGCGCGGATCGGTGCGATCGACCCGGATGATGTCGCCATTGGCCAGCATCACCGTCAGCGCCGCCACCGCATCGCACAGGGCTGACTGATGCAGTCCCTGACCGTGGGTGCCGGTGCTGAGCGCACCGCCCAGGGTCTGGATGCCGATAACCCCTGGGGAAGCCGGCAGCATCCGCTCCATGGCGATGAGGTCACCGGAGACAGTATCGAGTGGCGTGCCCGCCTGATAGGTCACGGTATCGGCGGTTTTCGCCAGCTGGCCACGCAGGTGGTGCAAATCCACCAGCAGCGCCTCATTGCCCTCGGCATAGACGCTGTGAATGGGTTCGAAAGAGAGGCCGGAGCCGATAATGCGCAGCTTGCGCGCGGGGTGTTCCCGCAGCAGCGCCTGCAGCTGGTCGCGGCTGGTCGGGCGCCACACTTGCTCCAGCGCACCGAGGGGATTGGTTCTGGACCAGTTGAACAGCACCTCCCGATTGTCGATCGCCTTGATGCTGTGAAATGCCTGAAACTGAACCGTCATGCTGCGCCCCATCTGACTGCAAAAATGAGCGCCGATCCTACCTCAAAGTTGAGCAAGAGGCACACCAAAGCCGGCAACCTGTGACGCCCGATGGGCGATACGCCACCAAGGTGTGCCACAAAAAGGTGTGCCACAAAAAAAGCGCCCCGGCATTGGCCGGGGCGAATGGCTGACACAGCAGGTCAGCCGATGGCTAGCTTACGCCTTGCGGCCGCTTATACCGCTTGTTGCAAAATCACCGCATCGGCCTTCTTGGTATAAGAGGCGATCTCGTTGAAGTTGAGGTAGCGATACGTATCTGCCGCGGTGGCATCCAGGGTCTGGGCGTATTGCAGGTACTCCGCCACGGTCGGGATCTTGCCAAGAATGGCCGCGACTGCCGCCAGCTCGGCCGAGGCCAGGTAGACGTTGGCACCTTTACCCAGCCGGTTCGGGAAGTTACGGGTGGAGGTAGAGACCACAGTGGCCCCTTCCGCGACCCGCGCCTGGTTACCCATGCACAGGGAACAGCCCGGGATCTCGATGCGGGCACCAACCCGGCCGAAAATGCCGTAGTAGCCCTCTTCGGTCAGTTGATCCTTGTCCATCTTGGTCGGTGGAGCAATCCACATCCGGGTTGGCAGCTCACCCTGATACTTCTCAAGCAGTTTGCCGGCGGCGCGGAAGTGGCCGATGTTGGTCATACAGGAACCGAGGAATACCTCGTCGATCTGGTCGCCAGCCACCTCACTCAGCAGCCGGGCATCGTCCGGATCGTTCGGCGCACAGAGGATCGGCTCCTTGATGGTGGCCAGATCGATCTCGATGATCTCGCTGTACTCGGCATCCTGGTCCGCTTCCATCAGGGTCGGGTTGGCCAGCCACTCTTCCATCCCCCGGATGCGACGGGTAATGGTGCGCGGGTCGCCATAACCTTCGGATAGCATCCATTTGAGCATCACTATGTTGGAGGTCAGATACTCGATGATCGGCTCTTTATCCAGCTTGATGGTGCAACCGGCAGCGGAACGCTCGGCGCTGGCATCAGCCAGCTCGAAGGCTTGCTCCACTTTCAGGGTCGGCAGACCTTCGATTTCGAGAATACGGCCAGAGAAGATGTTCTTCTTGCCCGCTTTCTCGACGGTCAGCAACCCTTTCTGGATGGCGGCATAAGGGATGGCATGAACCAGATCACGCAAGGTGATGCCAGGTTGCAGCTCGCCCTTGAAGCGCACCAACACGGACTCTGGCATGTCCAGCGGCATCACGCCGGTGGCGGCGGCAAAGGCCACCAGACCGGAGCCCGCCGGGAAGGAGATGCCGATGGGGAAACGGGTATGAGAGTCACCACCGGTACCCACGGTATCCGGCAGCAGCATGCGGTTGAGCCAGGAGTGGATGACGCCATCACCCGGACGCAAGCTGACACCGCCGCGGTTCATGATAAAGTCCGGCAAGGTGTGGTGAGTCTGCACGTCAATGGGCTTGGGATAGGCCGCGGTATGGCAAAAAGACTGCATGGTCAGGTCGGCAGAGAAGCCAAGGCAGGCCAGATCTTTGAGCTCATCGCGGGTCATCGGGCCTGTGGTGTCCTGGGAGCCGACCGTGGTCATCTTGGGCTCGCAGTAGGTGCCGGGGCGAATGCCCTGCACGCCGCAGGCCTTACCCACCATTTTCTGGGCCAAGGTATAGCCCTTGCCGGTATCGGCCACCGGCTGCGGGCGACGGAATACGGTGGAGAACGGCAGACCCAGCGCCTCGCGGGCTTTGTCAGTCAGGCCGCGACCGATGATCAGCGGGATCCGGCCACCGGCGCGCACTTCGTCGATCAGCACCTCGGTTTTCAGTTCAAACTGCGCCAGCACCTGCTCGGTGC
>JBOFSK010000128.1:0-6544 GCA_051651505.1 Aeromonas sp. | reverse complement strand
CATGCTCGTCGGTTGTATAACTGTCGCTTACAGTTGATAGGTAGTCGGGTGTGTCTTGCAACGCTTGGCTTATATTGCTGGCTTCAACTGTGTATTCAGTTTCGAGTAACTCCTCGAAGACAAGCTTGCAGTCATCATTGCCAGAAATAGAGATGTAGTCTGATGGCAATTTGCCGAGGTCATATGTCTCGTTTATGCCTTTTCCGCTGCCCTCTTTAGAGCCCACCGGCCAGCCATAGAGATTGATGTCCATATTCTGGGCCCCAAAACTGCCCAGATTATATAGAGCTAGCGCCTGTCCTTGTGTGGCAACCGCCCAGCCTGCATTAGCCAGCTGAACTGCACTGGCAAAGCTACCTGCGGTCGCCGAGACCGTGCTTTTCAGGGCATCATCCTTGATATTGATAAAGCGGGGCAGGGCGGTGACGGCCAGGATCCCCAGCACTATGATGACCAGCACCAGTTCAATCAGGGTAAAGCCGTTGTTTTTGTTGTTCATCATGTTCAATGACCCATTAAATACCGCAAACAGGTGTGAGTGATATGCAGCTGATCGATACCCATTGCCATCTCGACTTTCCGGTTTTTGATCAGGACAGGGAGGCCTTGCTGGCTCGTTGTCGGGCATTAGGGGTGACGGAGTATATCATTCCGGCCATTGCAGAGGATAACTGGACTCGTGTGATCGCACTGGCAAATCAGCATGATGGCCTCTTTTATGGTTTGGGTATTCACCCCTGGTATGCCGGTGAGCAGCGAGAAGGGGTCATGGAGCGGCTGCGACTGTTGGTGATGAGCCAGCCTGCCGGGCTGGTGGCCATCGGCGAGTGTGGGCTGGACCTGCGTACTCAGGTGCCGCAGGAGGGGCAATTTGCGCTGTTTGAGGCTCAGATCCGGCTGGCTGCCGATGCCGGACTACCCTTGATGATCCATTCGGTGCGTGCCAACGATACTGTGGCCAAGGTATTGCGCCGCTTCAAGCCGCCACGTGGCGGGGTGATCCACGCTTTCAGCGGTTCGCTTCAGCAGGCGGAGGCATTCTGGCAACTGGGTTTTCGACTTGGGGTGGGTGGGGTGATCAGCTATGAGCGGGCCAACAAAACCCGCGAGGTATTTCGGGCCATGCCATTGCACTCACTGGTACTGGAAACGGACTCCCCTGATATGCCACTGCAGGGGGCACAAGGGGAGCGCAATACGCCGGAAGTACTCCCCCAAATAGCCCAAATTTTAATGACATTGCGGCAAGAACCACCCGCTGATGTTGCTAAGGTGTTATTTGAAACTGCTCGACAACTTTTCCATCACGCTTCATCTCAATGAAACAAATCTGCAACACAGTTTCGGGGCGCCAGGAAAAAAAGGAGTGTAAAAATCGTTTGCTGTCTAATTTTGTGACACTCGGAGATTTTGAGAGCGATAAAATGTGACCAGCATTCTATTTTATCGACCGTTAATTAGTATAATGCGCACCCCTTGATTAGTTGACGCTTATTACAATTAACTAACAAGTCGGGTGCTACTAGGTGCTACTAGAGGAAGATAATAATGAATTTGTTCATGGGTCTGGTAGGGATGGCGACGCTCGTCCTTATCGCGGTGCTGTTCTCCAGCAATCGCAAGGCAATCAACATTCGTACCGTTGCTGGTGCGTTTGCAATTCAAGCTGGTCTGGGGGCATTCGTGCTCTATGTGCCGGTAGGTCGCGATATTCTGGTTGGTGTATCTGATGCGGTTTCCAGCGTCATCGGTTATGGTCAAAGTGGCATCGACTTCCTGTTTGGTGGTCTGGTTAGCAATAAGATGTTTGAAGTGTTCGGTGGCGGCGGCTTTATCTTTGCCTTCCGTGTTCTGCCGGTCATCATCTTCTTCTCTTCCCTGATTGCGGTGCTGTATTACCTCGGCATTATGCAGATCGTGATCAAGCTGCTGGGCGGTGCCCTGCAGAAAGTGCTGGGTACCTCCCGCACCGAATCCCTCTCTGCGACGGCCAATATTTTCGTTGGTCAGACTGAAGCGCCATTGGTCGTTCGTCCCTACATCTCCAAGATGACTGACTCTGAGCTGTTCGCCGTTATGTGCGGTGGCTTGGCTTCCGTTGCGGGCTCCGTACTGGCTGGTTATGCCTCCATGGGTGTCAAGATGGAGTACCTGATCGCAGCCTCTTTCATGGCCGCCCCGGGTGGTCTGCTGTTCGCCAAGCTGCTGGTTCCCGAGACCGAGACCCCAGCCTATGACGACAGCTCTGCTGATGCTGCGCTGGATGACAAGCCAGCTAACGTGATTGATGCCGCCGCTGCCGGTGCGTCTGCCGGTATGCAACTGGCCCTGAACGTGGGTGCCATGCTGCTGGCCTTTATCGGTTTGATCGCCATGATCAACGGTATCTTCTCCGGTGTGGGTGGTTGGTTTGGTATGCCAGAGCTCTCTCTGGAACTGCTGCTGGGCTGGTTGTTCTCCCCGCTGGCCTTCCTGATTGGGGTACCTTGGAGTGAAGCCCAGGTTGCCGGTTCCTTCATCGGTCAGAAACTGGTGGTGAACGAATTCGTGGCTTACCTGAACTTTGCCCCGTACCTGAAAGATGAGTTGCTGATCAACGGGGTGGCGATGTCTGAGCACACCAAGGCGATTATCTCTTTCTCCTTGTGTGGTTTTGCCAACCTCTCCTCCGTTGCAATTCTGCTGGGTGGTCTGGGTTCCATGGCGCCTAACCGTCGCAGCACCATTGCCAAGTTCGGTCTGAAAGCCGTACTGGCGGGCTCGTTGTCCAACCTGATGTCTGCCACCATCGCAGGCTTCTTCCTGGCACTGGCCGCTATGTAATACCTGCCTGACCGGCAGGTTTGCATACCAACGCCACGGCATTTGCTGTGGCGTTGGTGTATCGGGAGGGGGCAACCGTTTTCCTCCCTGACGGCTCATCACATCAGCAAAGCCCAAGTAGATGGCGCAAGGGGGCTGCGTTGGCGTCTCTTTGGCGGTTGGCTTACGCTTTGAACCGGACACTCTGCTGTTTATCGGGGTTGTCAGGGACGGGTTGGCCGAATGTGAAGTAGCTCTGAAATCGAGATCCCCGGTTTACTGGGTATCTTGGCTAAAATTGGCGTTGCTAGCAGGGTGCTGGCAATGACTAATGCCCGATGTACTCGGGTGTTGGCGGTCAAATGGATTTGATTGGGAAGTCGGGTCGGATGTTGTCACCCTTCTCAAGTCTTCATGGAACCAAGTCCGCACTTTTGTAAGAAAGTGACAGGGCTCTTGCCTTATTTGCAGTCGTTGTGCCGGCATATTGCCTGTGCCTTCGCGCTGTCATTCTATTCCCGACTAACCGGGAAGCACGGCCGTAACCCTCCTTGCTGGATGGTCAGGCAGTGGTCGGTTAGCTGGATTAAATCGAGACATTGGAGACTTAAATGACTGATCTGAAAGTGGCTGCCCAGCGCGCCCTGAATCTGATGGACCTGACCACTCTGAATGATGATGACACCGATCAGAAGGTGATCGACCTGTGCCGCAAGGCCAAGTCACCGGCGGGCTTGACTGCTGCCGTTTGTATCTATCCCCGTTTTATCCCGATCGCGCGCAAGACCTTGCGTGAGATTGGCGCGACTGACGTGCGCATTGCGACCGTGACCAACTTCCCGCACGGCAACGATGACATCGAGATCGCCGTGGCCGAAACCCGTGCCGCTGTCGCCTACGGCGCAGACGAAGTGGATGTGGTATTCCCGTACCGCGCCTTTATGGCGGGCAATGAGCAGATCGGTTTCGATCTGGTCAAAGCGTGTAAAGAAGCCTGTGGCGCCAAGGTGCTGCTGAAAGTGATCATCGAAACCGGCGAACTGAAAGACGCGGCGCTGATCCGTCGCGCTTCCGAAATTTGTATCGATGCCGGTGCTGACTTCATCAAGACCTCCACCGGTAAGGTGCCGGTCAATGCGACCTTAGAAGCGGCGCGAATCATGATGGAAGTGATCAAGGCCAAGAATCCGAACGTCGGCTTCAAGCCAGCCGGTGGGGTGAAAGACGCCGCCGTTGCTGGTCAGTATCTGGCCATGGCCGAAGAGCTCCTGGGTAGCGATTGGGTGTCCGCCCGGACTTTCCGCTTCGGCGCTTCCAGCTTGCTGGCCAGTTTGCTGGCGACCCTGGGTCACGGTGACAAGCCAGCTGCCACCAGCGGTTACTAACAGATCGATCGGAAGGCGGGCAGATGCCCGCCTTGTTTTGCCCATACCAGATGGGCATCTAACGAATCAGATTGATGTAACGGCTGTAGCGGCGGAAGGAATCAACGATGTTTTTGCCTCAAGAAATCATTCGCAAGAAGCGCAATGGTGACGCGCTCAGTGCCCAAGAGATCCAGTTTTTCATTCAGGGCATCACCCATAACACCATCGGCGAAGGCCAGATTGCGGCGCTCGCGATGGCGGTCTATTTCCAGGATATGACCATGGATGAGCGGGTGGCGCTAACCTGTGCCATGCGTGACTCTGGCATGGTGTTGAACTGGGATCACCTTGACTTAGGTGGTCCGATTGTCGACAAACACTCCACCGGCGGTGTCGGTGATGTGGTTTCCCTGATGCTTGGCCCCATGGTCGCGGCCTGCGGCGGGTTTGTGCCGATGATCTCTGGTCGCGGCCTGGGTCACACCGGTGGCACCCTGGACAAGCTGGATGCCATTCCCGGTTACCAGACTTCGGTCGATAACGACCGTTTTCTCAAGGTGGTGAAAGAGGCCGGTGTCGCCATCATCGGTCAGACCGGCGATCTCGCCCCGGCCGATAAGCGTATCTATGCAGTACGGGATATTACCGCCACCGTTGAATCGATCGCGATGATCACCAGCTCTATCCTCTCCAAAAAGCTCGCCTCCGGGCTGGAAGCCTTGGTGATGGATGTGAAAGTGGGCTCAGGCGCCTTTATGCCGACCTTTGAAGCCTCTGAAGCGCTGGCCAAGAGCATTGTGGCGGTGGCCAACGGTGCCGGTTGCCGCACCTCAGCGTTGTTGACTGATATGAATCAGGTGCTGGCCTCCAGCGCCGGTAACGGGGTTGAAGTACGCGAAGCGGTGCGTTACCTGACGGGTGAATACCGTAACCCGCGCATTCACGAAGTGACCTTAAGCTTGTGTGCCGAGATGCTGATCTCTGCCGGTTTGGCCAGCGATGAGCGTGATGCCCGCACCAAGCTGCAGGGGGTGCTGGATAACGGCAAGGCGGCCGAAATCTTCGGTCGGATGGTCACTGGCCTCGGTGGCCCGGCTGATTTCATGGAGCGTTATGACGCTTACCTGCCCAAAGCATCTATTGTGCGTCCGGTGTTCGCGGCCAACAGCGGTTTTGTGACCGCCATGGATACCCGCGAATTGGGTCTGGCGGTTGTCGCCATGGGCGGTGGGCGCCGCGCTGCCGGTGACAAACTAGATTACGCGGTTGGATTGACCGATTTTATCCGGTTGGGTCAGCGGGTTGATGCCGACCGGCCGATCGCCATGATCCATGCGCAGACTGATGCGCAGTATCTTCACGCTGCCAGCATGGTGCAGGCGGCTGTCCGGATTGGTGACGAGCAGCCACAGGCACTGCCTGAGGTGTATCGCCGCATCACCCTGGCTGATGTGTAACAAGGGGAAGGCCCATGAAACGTACCTTTATTTTGATGATGGATTCGCTGGGAATTGGCGCTGCTGCTGATGCCGAACAGTTCGGTGATGTGGGTGCCAACACCTTTGGCCATATTGCCAAGGCATGTGCGGCCGGTGACATTGAAGGCCGTGGTGCCCTCACGCTGCCCAACCTCAACAAGCTGGGTCTCGGCCACGCAGGGGAGCAGGCTTCCGGCTACTTCCCGGCAGGTCTGGACAAAGATATCGAGGTGGTCGGTGCCTACGGTTTTGCTCAGGAGCTCTCCTCCGGCAAGGATACCCCGTCCGGTCACTGGGAGATCGCCGGCGTGCCCGTACTGTTCGAGTGGGGCTACTTTAAGGATCACACCAACAGCTTCCCGCAGGAGCTGCTGGACGCCATCGTCGCGAAGGCCGGTCTGTCTGGATATCTGGGCAACTGCCACGCCTCTGGCACCCAGGTGCTGGATGATCTGGGTGAAGAGCATATGCGCACCGGCAAGCCGATCCTCTACACCTCTGCCGACTCGGTGTTCCAGATTGCCTGCCACGAAGAGACCTATGGCCTTGAGAAGCTCTATGAGCTGTGCCATATCGTGCGCGAGCTGCTGGAGCCCTACAACATCGGCCGGGTTATCGCACGACCCTTCGTTGGCAGCGGTAAGGGGGACTTTAAGCGCACCGGTAATCGTCACGACTACTCGGTATTACCACCAGCGCCAACTGTACTCGACTACATGAAAGAGGCGGGTGGTCAGGTGGTCTCCATCGGCAAGATTGCCGACATCTACGCCAATCAGGGCATCACCAAGCAGGTCAAGGCCACCGGCCTGGCCGAGCTGTGGGATCGCACGTTGGCCGAGGTGAGCGCGGCCGGTGACAACACCATCGTCTTCACCAACTTCGTCGATTTTGACT
>JBOFSK010000127.1:0-3770 GCA_051651505.1 Aeromonas sp. | reverse complement strand
CGATGACAACGGCGTGGATGCGGTCGATGCCAACGGCAACAAGCTCAGAGGTGATGGTACCATCGATGACCACGGCGTGGATGCGGTCGATGCCAGCGGTAACAAGCTCAGGGGCGATGGCACCATCGATGACAACGGCGTGGATGCGGTCGATGCCAACGGCAACAAGCTCAGGGGCGATGGCACCATCGATGACAACGGCGTGGATGCGGTCGATACCAGCGGTAACAAGCTCAGAGGTGATGGCACCGTCGATGATCGCCAGCAAGTGCTTACCGATGAGCAAGAACGAGCGCTCCTTAGCAGTGGTTTTAGTCCACAGGTGCAACCATGATGCGCTATCTGATACCACTTCTACTACTCAGCCTCACTGGTTGCGCCAGCAGTGGCACAGCGCATCTCTACCATCAGATGGATCAAGTTGATGTGCAACTGGCCAATCAGGCTCTCGCTCAAGCACTGGAAACCCGTACCAAAGGGCAGAGCCTCACCTGGTTCAATCCCGCCAACAGTCACTCGGGCAGCATTACGCCACTGCGCACCTTCCGCCATACCAGCGGGGAGTGGTGCCGCGACTATCGCGAGCAACTCTATATCGGCAAGGCCAGCCAGCAGTGGCAGGATACCGTCTGCCGTAATCAAGACGGTCGCTGGCGGCCCTTGCGCACTTAGTGCGTGCAACGGGGGATAAACGAAAGGGGGGAGCAGCGCTCCCCCCTTGTCATCTTGACCAACCCATTATCTGGGCAGTGGCTCCGCGGTTACACCCGACGATAAGGCAGGTAGGCTGGCTCCCACATATGACTCAGGATGTGCTGGTGCAGATCCTGGCCGATCAACGGATGGTAGGGGTCTTTGCGCACTATATCCTTGAGCACCGCAGTTGCCACATGCACCGAAATATTGCGCAACTCGCGAATGGGGGGATAGACAGAGCCCTCGGCCAGATCCACCTCACTGACACACTCAGCCAACGCAAAGGCGGCGGTGGTAAAGATATCTGGGCTGATCTCGCGGATCTGGCTGACAATGGCCGCCAAGCCCACCCCGGGGAAGATAAAGACGTTATTGCCCTGCCCGATGCGAAAATCCTTGCCCGCAAAAGAGACATCCTTAAACGGGCTGCCGGTGGCGACCATGGCCTTGCCCTGACTCCAGCGATAAATATCTTCCGGCAGTGCCTCACAGTTCGCGGTCGGGTTGGAAAGAGGGAACACCATGGGTCGTTCGCAATGGCGTTGCATCAACTGAATATGCTCCTCCCGAAAGGCGCCACCAGCACCACTGGTTCCCAGTAATACGGTGATGGGCACATGGCGCAGCACATCCGCCAGATTGGCCTTGCCGGGCAGCTCGGTATCCCAACCCGCCAGCAGCAGCCCCGGCTTGGCATAGCGGCGCTTGTACTCATCGAGCCCTTCGCGGTTGTCACACACCAGCCCCTGGGTATCCAGAATGTAGATACGATCCCGTGCGGCTTGTGGCTCCATCCCCTCGCGGATCATCCCAGCGCAGATCTGGTCGGCCACCCCGACCCCACCGGCTCCGGCGCCATAGACCAGATAATTTTGCTGGCCCAGCGTCTCCCCCTTGACCTTGACTGCGCCAATCACGCCCGCCAAGACCACAGCCCCCGTGCCCTGAATGTCATCGTTGAATGACGGCAACGCCTGCTGGTAGCGAGCCAGATTATTGAAGGCATTGGATTTACTGAAATCCTCCCACTGCAGCACCGCATTGGGGAAGTGACGCTTCACCCCGGCGACAAACCGGTCGATGAAATCGTCATACTCTTTGCCACGAATGCGCTTGTGGGGCTGACCCAGATACATGGGGTCATCGAGCAGCGTCTGGTTATCGGTCCCCACATCCAGCGCGATGGGCAGGCAGCAAGCAGGGTGGATACCAGCGGCCAGGGTATACAAAGAGAGCTTGCCGATCGGGATCCCCATGCCCCCGACCCCTTGATCACCGATCCCCAAGATCCCCTGACTGTCGGTCACCACTATGATGCGGATCGATTTGGCATCCAGATGGCGGGCCAGCGAGCTCATATCCTCGACGTTTTTCGGGGTGATGTAGAGGCCACGCGGCTTCTGAAAACGATGACTGAACTCCTGACACGCCTTGCCAACGGTCGGGGTGTAAATATAAGGGGTCATCTACTCCACATGGCGTGACAGCAGCGCATAAAAAAGGGTTTCATTGCGATCCTGCAGTGCCCGCAAATTCTGGTACTTCTCGATATCGCTGCCAGCACTTTTAAAGCCTTCATAAACGCGTACGAGCTGGGCCTCAAATGTTTGCACCTGAGGGGGAAGCAGGCCCTCAAGATCAAAATCAGCGCGCTCTTGTTCGGTGAAGGCGGTGCCCTTGTTGAGATTGCGATCGTTAAGCAGATCCATGCCCGTCAGTGCAACGGGGCGAAAATTCTCTCCCCGTGCATCTTTCCACAGCAAATATTGTCCGGTAGCCATAGTCATTCTCTTTGATTTACGTGAAGTCGCCATTCGGCAGGAGGGAGAACAAGACTCATCATGGCATCTATCATAAGTGGTTTAAGGGTTAGGTTTTGTGAGCTTGGCCATACCCTGTGACCAAGATCTCGCTGAAATCCTCAGCGCGCGGGCTCAGGACAATCTCACACCACTTGCTCAAGGCGCATGCTGGACTCAAAAAACAGGGGCGCCGCTGCGCCCCTTGCCTTTGCTTACGTCTCAACTTAATTTATTTGCCCGCCTTGGGGTCATCTTGCCGATGCTTTACCTCTTCATACCAGAGCCGGTGGTGCTGTTTGGCCCAGCTTTCGTCCACATAACCACTTTTCATCCCTTCCAAGGCCCCCTCGGTACCTATGGTGCCAATATAAATATGGCCCAGTGAGGCGGCGATCAGCCCCAATGCACCGATCCCGTGTAACAGGCTGCTCACCGCCATCACATCGCGGGTTTGCCCAAAGAGCGGAAAATCGAGCACCAGCCCGGTGAAGCAAACCAGCAGGCCGGCACTGCACAGCAGCCAGAACCACACCTTTTCGCCCCCGTTACAAAACGCCGCATCCGGATGCTTACCATTGGGCAAAATGCCGCCCCCCTGGCGAAACCATTCCCAATCCACCCTGGTTGGCAGATTGTGGTGTAACCATTTCACGATCATCACCAGCAACCCCAACACAAACAGCGGCCCCAGGTAGTTATGGGTCAATTTGGCGCCCTGGATCACCGGCCCCCATACCCCATCACCGAATGGACGGATCACCCACTTGCCATAAAGCAGGATCAAACCACTCAAGGCCAGCAGCACAAAGAGTGCCGCCGTATACCAGTGCAAGGCTCGCTCGAACGGGGTCCAGCGCAACACATTACGGCCGGTACGAGGGTGAGCCAGCTTGAGCTCCCCTGCCCACAGGTAGAACAGCAGCAAAGCGACGGCTGAGCCACCGATGGCCAGCACACCTAACGGGGATACCCAGGTATTGCGCAGGGTGCGCCACTGCTCACCGGTCACATTAATCAGCACACCGTGTTCAGCCCCCCTGGAGGTGGTGGTGCCCACATCCCCCTCTTTTACTGCTCGCCAGTAGTCGGCCCCGGCAAAACCGACCGTCTCTTTTTCGGCGTCGGCGAAGCCGGGCGCGCTGAACAGCAGCAAGGCCGTCAGCAGCGCGGTCAGCCAGTGTCTCATTGGCCATCCTCCTGCTTACCCAGCTTAAGCCCCTTGCCTCTGCCATCGTGAGGTTTGCTGGCGTCGCGATAGAGTGCCTGCTCATC
>JBOFSK010000126.1:0-2534 GCA_051651505.1 Aeromonas sp. | reverse complement strand
TCCCCCTACTCTGGAGCAGCACGCTGGCGCTCGGTTTGTCAGGGCTGTTTGCCTATCTCTGGTTGCGCCCCTTTGCCAGCCCTAGGCGAGCGCTGGCCGCCAGCCTGCTTTATATGGCGCTGCCCTATCATCTGGCCATCGACATCTATGCCCGCTTTGCCCTCGCCGAGAGCTGGGCCTTCGTCTGGGCCCCTCTTACCCTGCTGGCGCAGGATAGACTCTGTCGCCAAGCGCCCTTCGCCCTGCCACTGCTTGCTTTCGCGGTGGCCATGCTGGCGCTCTCTCACCTGCCTAGCCTGCTGCTGATCCTGGGACTGCTCACCGTGCGCAGCCTGCTGTTAGCCTGGCGCGGCAAGATAACCCTGCACCTTTGGCCCACCCTGCTAGGCCAACTCTGGGGGCTGACGATGGCTAGCCTGTTGCTACTGCCGGCCCTGCTGGATCAGGGCGGGATCTCGAGGGCGCAGATGCGTACCGGCATGTTCGAGTTTCATCGCAACTTCCTTGACCGCCTGCCCGAAGGGCGTGATGACTGGCGCTTTCGTGGTCATCTGGCTTGGCTAACCCTGCTCACCCTTGCCCTGCTGTTGGTGGCGTGGGCCGCCGCCCGCGAGCCGCGCCATCCCGAACTGCTGATCTGGGGAGTACTCGGTACCCTCTGCTTTTTAATGATGCTCCCCTTGAGCGAGCCAATCTGGCGCCTGCTCCCCCCGCTGCAGCTGGTCCAGTTTCCCTGGCGCCTCAATTTGCTGCTGGCGATTGCCACTGTGGCGGTGGTCGCGCTAAGTGCCCCAAACTACCGCCGGTGGCAAGGGGTTTGGTGGGCAATACTCGCGCTGACCCTGCTCTGGCAGAGCCGCTATGTCAGTCACGCGCCACTCACCCAAGCGCCACCAAAGAGCCAGCTGCAAGCAGAGTTTGACAGCAAGCGCAGTGCCCGAGAATACCGGCCACAACAGGTACCACGGGGCATGTTTGCCCCCACCCTACTGGCCTGGAAGGATGAGTTTGCCCCCCCCATCACCAGTGAGCAACAAGGTGTCGCGTGGCAGATCATGAGCTGGCGGCCACGCATGATCACCCTCACCGTCGATGCCGCTACCCCGGCCAAACTCACCTTTCACCAGTTTAATTACCCCGGTTGGCAGGCCATGCTCGATCACACCTTGCTTCTCCACGTCAGCAGCAGCCGCAACGGTCTCATCCAGGTGTGGGTGCCCGCCGGCCGCCATCAACTGACCTTGACCCTCACCGCCCGCTGGCCAGAACAACTCGGTTACGCCATGTCGCTGATCGCTTGGCTAGCCTGGCTGCTACTACTGGTTAAACAGGTTCATCTCCGGTGGCGCCAGCGCAAAGCAGTGCATACTCCCCCAGCCAGGGAGGCATCACCATGCCAGACCAAGTGAAAACTGATAGACTCTCGTCCTCCTCTACCGCCTAGGTTCACTGACGGATAACTTATGTCCCACAGACAGCCCATCCCCCTCTCGCCCCGTTTGCTGTTTATCCTGCTTGGTGCGCTGGCAGGGCTAACCCCGCTGGCCGTTGATATGTACCTGCCTGCCATTCCGGCCATCGCCCGCGATCTGGCCACCAGCATAGATGGTGCCCAGTTGACCATCAGTGCCTTTTTGGCCGGCTTTGCTATCGGCCAGCTTTTTTACGGCCCCCTCGCCGACAGTTATGGTCGTAAGCCGGTGATCCTGGTGGGACTCACTATGTTTGCCATTGCATCTGTGGGTTGTGCCCTCGCTGACTCACTGCCGGAGCTCTTGGCTTATCGGATGTTACAGGCCGCAGGGGGGGCGGCTGGCTCGGTGGTGGTCAATGCCCTGTTACGGGATCTGTTCGAGAAGGATGCGTTTTCCCGCGCCATGTCATTCGTGATCCTGGTAATGACCCTGGCCCCCCTGGTGGCCCCGGTGATCGGGGGCTATATCAGCGCCCATACCAGCTGGCGAATGATCTTTTGGCTGCTGGTGGGGGTCAGCTTGCTGGTTTCGTTAGTGATGCAGTGGAAAATTCAAGAGACCCTCAAACCTGAGCTTCGCCAACCACTTAAGCTCGGACAAGTGCTGAAAAACTATTGGGGGGTGCTCTCCCATCGTGGGGCCATGGGCTATGTGCTGTGCGGTGCGCTGTCAAGCTCGGGGATGTTCGCCTTTTTAAGCGCCTCACCCTATGTCTACATTGAATATTTCAAGGTACCGACCGAGCACTACGGCTGGCTGTTTGGCCTCAATATCCTGCTGATGATGGTAGTGACCTTCGTCAATAGCCGACTGGTCAAAGGGGTGGGTGCAGAACGGATGCTGCGATACGGCCTGCTGGTGCTGCCCTGTGCAGGGGCACTGCTGATCTACAACGCGTGGAGCCAGACCGGTGGCCTGTGGGGGATCGTGATCCCGGTGGTACTCTTTATTGGTCATATCAGCCTGGTGGGGGCAAATGCCATGAGCGGTCTGCTGGGCCATTTCCCGCAAGCGGCAGGCACAGCCTCGGCACTGGCCGGGACCTTGCGGTTTGGCCTT
>JBOFSK010000125.1:0-4166 GCA_051651505.1 Aeromonas sp. | reverse complement strand
CCGAGTTCCTGCATGATGTCGCGCTCAAGCGCTTCCATCTCTTCGGCTTCCTCATCCTCGATATGGTCATAACCTAGCAGATGCAGACTGCCGTGCACAACCATATGAGCCCAGTGGGCCATGAGGGGCTTGCCCTGCTCGTTTGCCTCCTGTTCTACCACCTGACGGCAGATCACCAGATCGCCGAGCAGCGGCAGCTCCAGACCGGGCGGTGCCTCGAACGGGAAGGAGAGCACGTTGGTGGGCTTGTCCTTGCCGCGATAGGTGAGGTTGAGCTCGTTGCTCTCCGCCTCGTCGACGATACGCACCGTCACTTCAGCCTCTGGCTGAAAGCCGAGGATGGTGCCGTCGAGCCAGCCTTGCAGCTGGGATTCAGTGGGCAGGCCATCGGTACTGGCACTGGCCAGTTGCAGATCCAGGGTGACGCTCATGACTCGCTCTCTTGCTGTTTGCTGGCATGGCTGGCCGCTTTTTCGGCCGCCAGTTTGGCATCAAATGCCTCATAGGCCTGGACGATGCGGGCGACCACTGGGTGGCGGACCACGTCTTTGGATTCAAAGAAGTTGAACGACAGGCCATCAACCCCTTGTAGCACATCCAGTGCGTGGCGCAGGCCGGACTTGACGTTGCGTGGCAGATCCGTCTGGGTGATGTCACCGGTGACCACCGCCTTGGAGTTGAAGCCGATGCGGGTCAGGAACATCTTCATCTGCTCTGTGGTGGTGTTTTGGGCTTCATCCAGAATGATAAAGGCATCATTGAGGGTGCGCCCGCGCATATAGGCCAGCGGTGCCACTTCGATGATGTTGCGCTCCATCAGTTTTTCAACCCGCTCAAAGCCCAGCATCTCGAACAGGGCATCGTAGAGCGGGCGCAAGTAGGGGTCCACCTTCTGGGAAAGATCGCCGGGTAAAAATCCGAGCTTTTCACCGGCTTCCACCGCCGGGCGGGTCAGCAGAATGCGGCGAATTTCCTGGCGCTCCAGTGCATCGACGGCGGCGGCCACCGCCAGATAGGTCTTGCCGGTTCCTGCCGGGCCTATGCCAAAGCAAATGTCGTGGCGCACGATATTGGCGATGTACTGTGCCTGATTGGGGCTGCGTGGTTTGATCAGACCGCGCTTGGTTTTAACCGTCACTTCCTTACCATAGGGGGTGCCAGGTGCCGGTTCGTCATCTTGCTCCAGTACCCGTGACTCCAAAATGGCTAGATGGACCATATCGGGGGTGATATCGGTCACCTTGCCACCCTTGAGGGGCTGGGTCTCGACATAGAGGTGCTTGATGATGACGGCAGCGGCATCCAGTTGGGCCTGCTTGCCTGCCAGCTGGAAGTGGCTGTCACGGTAGCTTACCTTGATGCCCAAGCGGCGCTCGAGTTGCTTGATGTTGTCATCGAAAGGACCACACAAGCTGGCAAGACGTGTGTTGTCGGCGGGCTCTAAATGCAAATTCAGGGTCGCGGTATGTCGGCTCACAATATCCTCGTCTCAAGGCACGCCCCATTTGCCGGGCAAATGGGGCGGAGGGGATTAATGGGGTGTAAAGGCGGCGACACCCAGCTCGTCTGGTACATTGTCAGGACGACGGGCGAGGATTTCGCTCGGGGCCGTGGCGATGCGCAAGTTCATCTCACTCTCACCGCGGATAAATTTACCGCGCAGGGAGTTGGGACGCACCTCGGTGATCTCGACGTCGGCAAAACCGCCGATCAGGGTATGCAGCCCTTCGAAGTTAACCACCCGGTTGTTCTCGGTACGGCCACACAGTTGCATCGGGTCGAGCTTGGAGGGCCCTTCCACCAAGATCCGCTGAGTGGTGCCCAGCATGGCGCGGCCAATCTGCAGTGAGTGGTGGTTGATGGCATGTTGCAGGCGGGCCAGACGGGCTTTTTTCACTTCCATATCGATATCGTCGGGCATGTCGGCGGCCGGGGTGCCCGGGCGCGGGCTGAAGACAAAGCTGTAGCTCATGTCAAAGCCGATATCTTCGATAAGCTTCATGGTGGCTTCAAAGTCTTCATCCGTCTCGTTCGGGAAGCCGACGATAAAGTCAGAGCTGATGGTGATATCAGGACGGACGGCGCGCAGACGACGGATCTTGGACTTATATTCCAGCACAGTGTGCGGGCGCTTCATCATGGTCAGGATGCGATCCGAACCGCTCTGCACCGGCAGGTGCAAGAAGCTAACCACTTCCGGTGTGTCTTGGTAGACCTCAATGATGTCGTCGGTGAACTCGATCGGGTGGCTGGTGGTGTAGCGAATGCGATCGATACCGTCGATGGCGGCCACCAGACGCAGCAGCTCGGCGAAAGTGCAGATGCCATCATCAAAGGTCGGGCCACGGTAGGCGTTGACGTTCTGACCGAGCAGGTTCACTTCGCGCACCCCTTGCTGCGCCAGCTGGGCGATTTCGTAGAGCACGTCATCGAGGGGGCGGCTCACCTCTTCACCACGGGTGTAGGGCACCACGCAGTAAGTGCAGTATTTGGAGCAGCCTTCCATGATGGAAACAAAGGCGGTCGCCCCTTCGGCCCGTGGCTCCGGCAGATTGTCGAACTTCTCGATCTCGGGGAAGGCGATATCGACCTGGGCGCCACGGCCCTCTTGCACTTGCTTGATCATGGCCGGCAGGCGATGCAGGGTTTGCGGGCCGAACACGATATCCACATAGGGGGCGCGTTGACGAATAGCATCCCCTTCTTGAGAGGCAACGCAGCCACCCACACCGATCACCAGACCGGGTTTGTTTGCCTTGAGCTTTTTCCAGCGGCCCAGCTGGTGAAATACCTTCTCCTGTGCTTTTTCGCGGATGGAGCAGGTATTGAGCAGCAAGACATCTGCCTCTGCGGGCTCTTCGGTAAGGGTGTAGCCATTGCTGGCATCCAACAGGTCAGCCATTTTGGACGAGTCGTACTCGTTCATCTGGCAACCCCAGGTTTTAATGTGAAGTTTCTTGCTCATTGCTTCTCTTGACTTGGGTTGAAATCGGCATGGTCAAAGGACCGCGCATTTTACTCCGCAATCGGGATACTGCCTAGCTAATATCCAGCCAGCCATGGCGCAGGGCTAGGGGCAAAATGGCTGGCATAGAGTGGCTTTCTCGTTGATTTGATAGCGTAATTGGCTTTTTTTCTCACTGTTTATCACTCGCGGTTACGTTATGATTCAATCATCGGGTTCACCTGTGAGCACTGTCGTCGGACAGGCCGTTTTAGGAAGAGACTAATGGAACACTGTGATATCGCCATCGTCGGCGCTGGCATGGTGGGTGCGGCTACCGCCTGCCTGCTGGCTGCTCAGGGCCTCTCGGTACGGGTTATCGAGACCCAATTACCAGAGCATTACGCCCCCGAGCAGCCACTGGATCTGCGGGTATCCGCCATCAGTCAGGCCTCGGTAGCGCTGCTGGAGCAGGCCGGGGCCTGGCACCATTTGCAACAGATGCGGCTGTGCCCCTACCGCCGACTGGAGACCTGGGAGCTGGACGGCTTTGCCACTCGCTTCAATGCCGCTGATCTGGGCCTGCCCCAGCTTGGCTACATCATCGAGAATCGGCTGGTGCAGCTCGCTCTGCTCAAACGGATGGAGGATTTTCCCACCATCCAGACCCACACCCCGGCGGCGGTGCTCAGTTTGCGCCAGAGCGCCGACGAGGCGGTGCTGACCTTGAATGATGGCACTGAACTGGCCGCTAGCTGGGTATTGGCCTGTGACGGCGCCGAATCCCATACCCGCAAGCTGGCGGGTATTGGCGTATCGCGTTTTGAGTACCGCCAGCACTGCATGCTGATCAATATCGACACCGACTTTGCGCAAGAAGATATCACCTGGCAGCAGTTCACCCCGAACGGCCCGCGCGCCTTCCTGCCGTTGCCCGGCCAGCACGGTTCCTTGGTGTGGTATGACAATCCGGCCCGGATCCGGGCGCTGGCTGCTATGAGCAATGACGGGCTTGCCGTAGAGGTGCGCCGCCATTTCCCAAGCCGCCTTGGCGGCTTTACCGTCACGGGTAAAGGAAGCTTTCCGCTGGTGCGCCGCCACGCCAATGACTATTACGCCGGTCGGGTGGTGCTGCTCGGTGATGCCGCCCACACCATCAACCCGCTGGCGGGGCAGGGGGTCAACCTCGGCTTCAAGGATGTGGCCTGCTGGGCTGATCTGT
>JBOFSK010000124.1:0-4395 GCA_051651505.1 Aeromonas sp. | reverse complement strand
GTTGATGCGATGGAGCAGGGATCCTTGAGATTCGTCTTGGCGACGCAGCTGGGCTCGTCTGTTATGGCCGCGTGGGCGACGGTCCGGGGTGGGCACGGCATTTACCTCTCACTACATTGCCTGCCATCAGGCAAATTCGCGCCTATGGTAAACGGACTCGCCCCCGAGGGGGAGAGTCCAGAGCGGGAAAATTATCAACTAAGACGAAATTGTCCCAATAATTGCTGCAACTTGTCAGCGGCCTGATGCAATGCCTGGCTGGCTTTGACCGTGTCTGCCGCATCCTTGGCAATGTCGTTGGCCAGGGCGTTAGTGGTGGACAGATTACCGGAGACAGTTTCGGAGACCGAGCTTTGCTCTTCGGCGGCGGAGGCAATCTGATAGGTCATGTCATTGATGGTGGCGATGGCCTGATAGATGCTGCCGAGCGCCTCTTCCGCCAGATCTGCTTCGCTCACCGCCTGATGGGTCAGCTGTTGACTCTGGTTGATGGCGTTGACCGCATTGGTCGAGCTGTGGCGGATCTTCTCGATCAGCTCCTGGGTATTCTGCACCGCCTGCTGGGTATTACCTGCCAGCTTGCGCACCTCGTCAGCGACCACCGCAAAACCGCGTCCCTGGGTGCCAGCACGGGCGGCCTCAATGGCCGCATTGAGAGCCAGCAGGTTAGTCTGATCGGCGATCCCTTGGATCACCGTGAGGATGCTGGTGATTTGGGCGCTATCGTGGGCTAACCCCTCGACCACTTCGGCCCCTTTGCCGGCTTCTGCTGCGACCTTGTGCATCGACTGGATCACCTGCTGGAAGCGCTCCTTGCCCTGATCCGCCGCACTTTGGGCCAATTTGGCTGAGTCGGAGGTATTGTTGGCATGGGTGGCGACCTCTTGGCTGACGTAGGACATCTCTTGCACCGCGGTCAGCATCTGTTCCATTTCGGCCTGGTGATGCTGCAGGTTGCTATTGGTATGACCGGCAATCCGGTCGGTATCCATGGCGTGGCGGTTTACCTCGCGGGCGGTATTCAGTACATCTGCGAGCAGCACTTGCAGCTTGTCGATAAAGCGGTTGATGCCCTTGGTGAGATCCCCCAGCTCGTCGACGGAGCGGGTGGTAAGGCGTTTGGTAAGATCCCCTTCACCATCGGCGATGTCATCCACCAGGCTGACCATCTTGCGGATAGGCCCTGTGATGCTGCGGGCAATCACTAACATGGAGGCCAGTGCCAGTGCCAGCACCAGCACGATAACGGCGCCGACCAATTGCTGGGTCATGGCAGCCTGGTTCATGTCGCTGAGCTGGGTTTCCAGTTGATCGGCCCCCGCCAGCACCACCTTATAAGGCAGGGTGACGATGATGGCCCAGTTACGGCTCATGCCTGGCACCATAATGGGTACCGAGATGCGAAACGACTCGTCCAGCTCGTGATGTTGCACTTCTGGTTTCAGATATTGCTGCCACTGGTTGCCAAGCAGGCTGTCGGCTCGACTGCCGAGCAGGCTGGCATCGCCACTGGTGCCGGTAATGACGCCGGCGGCGCTGACGATCAAGGTTTCCCCCTGGCCGTCATAGATGTTGTTGTTGAGGCTCTTGGCCTGCCGGCTGATGGAGTCTACTGCCAGATCCAGTGCGGCGATCCCCTTGAACTGACCGCCGACCATGATGGGGGTGGTGATGGTGCTCACCAGTACTTGTTGGCCGTTAATGTCAGCTTTAAAAGGGTCAATCAGGCAGGCTTGTCCTTGCCGCTTCGGGCAGGAGTAGTAGTCGTTGGCCGGATTACCAAATTCATCGAGGTCGGTTTTCTCGATGGAGAGCAGCAGGTCGGTGCCGATTTGATCTTGGTCGCGATAGAAGTAGGGCACGAAGCGCCCCTTGTCGTCACTGCCCAGTGCACTCTGGCCGACGAAAGCACCATCTTGACCATCAAAGCCATTGGGCTCAAAGCCTGCGAAAGTGCCATAGATCTGAGGTTCCAGCGCGAGCTGCGCCTTGAGTAGCTTGCTGACCTGCTGGCGATCCAGCGCCAAGGCTCCCTGCTGTTGCAAGGCAAGGATACTGGCCATCTGTTGGGTATAAGAGAGCCCTTTTTGTAATAGCTGAGTGATGGTGGCGGCCTCGGCACGGGCGTTAGCGCTCACTTTTTGCCAGGCCTCTTGCTGCAGGGCGGTGCGACTGGAATCGATAGTCACTCTTTGGGTCTGGCTGCCAGAATATTGATTGAGCAGGATCAGAATGACCAGCGCCGCCATCATGGCGATGCCCGCCATCACCACAATGCGATGTTGAATAGAGCGAAACTGCATCGTCTTTTCCTTCTGTAGCAAGAGGGTAAATGAGGGTTATATCTTGCTATCGGCTGCAAGTGGCAAGCCGCCAGAATTTTGTATCTAAAATCGGAAGTATTCCCTTATTAACACCCGCGTGTGGACAAGGTGGCCGCAAATTTAGCGCCTTACTTGCGGTCGCGACGGCTTCATGGTTTTCCCATCCGCGATGGTCGGTGCTAAAATGCGACGGTTTTTTCTAACGAATTGGCCCAAGGCCCTCTACACAAGGCTTAAAGATGAAAGTCAAAACCCGTTTTGCTCCCAGCCCGACCGGCTTTTTGCATGTCGGCGGTGCCCGTACCGCACTCTATTCCTGGTTGTTTGCAAAGAGCCAGGGCGGTGAGTTCGTGCTGCGTATTGAGGATACTGACCTGGAACGCTCTACTCAGGAGGCGATTGATGCCATCATTGAGGGCATGGCATGGTTGGAGCTGAACTGGGATGAGGGCCCCTACTACCAGACCAAGCGTTTCGACCGCTATAACGCCTTGATCGACGAGATGCTGGCCGATGGCCGCGCCTACAAGTGCTACTGCTCCCGCGAGCGACTCGATGCCCTGCGCGAAGGTCAGATGGCCAATGGTGAAAAACCTCGTTATGACGGCAAGTGCCGCGATGGTGCTCACGATCACCCGGCCGACGCGCCCCATGTTATTCGCTTCCGCAACCCGACCGAAGGCTCAGTGGTGTTCGATGACCACGTCCGTGGTCGTATCGAGTTCGCCAACACCGAGCTTGACGATCTGATCATCCGCCGTACTGATGGCGCGCCGACCTACAACTTCTGCGTGGTGGTCGATGACTGGGATATGGAGATCACCCATGTGGTGCGTGGCGAAGACCACATCAACAACACCCCGCGTCAGATCAACATCTACCAGGCATTGAATGCGCCAGTGCCGGAATTTGCCCACGTCTCGATGATCCTGGGTGACGACGGCGCCAAGCTCTCCAAGCGCCATGGGGCTGTCTCCGTGATGCAGTATCGTGACGACGGCTACCTGCCGGAAGCCCTGCTGAACTATCTGGTGCGTCTGGGTTGGTCCCACGGCGATCAGGAGATCTTTACCCTGGACGAGATGATCAAGCTGTTTAGTCTGGATGCTATCTCCAAATCGGCGTCGGCCTTCAACACCGACAAGCTGCTGTGGTTGAACAACCACTACATGCGCAGTCTGGATCCGGCCTATGTGGCCCAGCATCTGAGCTGGCATATGGAACACCAGCAGATCGACACCAACCAGGGCCCGACCCTGCCAGAGGTTGTCACCTTGCTGGCTGAGCGCTGCAACACCTTGGTGGAGATGGCCGCCCAGAGTCGCTATCTGTTCGAAGATTTTGAGGCGATCGATGAGGCCGCTGCCAAGAAGCACCTGCGCGGCGTCGCTGCCGAGCCGCTGACGCTGGCCAAGGCCAAGCTGAGTGCGCTAGATAGCTGGACCACCGAAGCGCTGCACGAGGTGATCGAAGCCACTGCTGCCGAGCTGGGTCAGGGTATGGGCAAGGTTGGCATGCCGCTGCGCGTTGCCGTGACCGGTTTGGGTCAGTCCCCCGGCATCGATGCGGTGATGGCGCTGGTAGGTAAAGAGCGTGTGTTGGCCCGAATCGACCGTGCGCTGGCGTATATCGAAGCGCGCATGGCGGCCGAGTAAGTTTTAGCGAGGTGGCAGGCGAGGGGGATCACCCGGCTCTGCCATCGGCTGAATAGAAAAAATCCGAAACCACTGGTTTCGGATTTTTTATGGTCAGGATCTGGCGTATCAGAGCACAGCACCAGCCATGCCTAATCTAGCCTGTGCTTAGGCGAGCTTGAAGGACTGGATCTGGCTGTCGAGCACTTTGCTGTGCTGCTCGACCAGCTCGGAGGCTTCCTGCAGCTCGCGAAATACCACGACTGAGCCTTCGGCGATCTGCTTGACCTGATCCAGATTGCCGCGCATCTCTTCGGCGACCAAGCTTTGCTGCTCGGAGGCGGTGGCGATATGGCGGTTCATGTCGGCCACACCTTGCACTCTGTGCACTATGGTGGCAAGTTGGGTGCCTGCCTGAGTGACCTGTTCCACCCCTT
>JBOFSK010000123.1:0-8056 GCA_051651505.1 Aeromonas sp. | reverse complement strand
GAGCAGCTGTTCCGGGACGGACTCGAAGCCATCAATGCCAAATATCACTGCTTTAGTGAGGTGCGTGGCAAAGGGTTGCTGCTTGGGGCCGCGTTGAATGAGGACTTCAAGGGGCGTTCCCGTGACTTTTTGCTGGCGGCTATCGATCAGGGGCTGATGGTGCTGATGGCAGGCACCAATGTGGTCCGTTTTGCCCCTTCACTGGTGATCCCGGAAGCGGATATCAAAGATGGCTTGGCCCGTTTCGAGCAAGCCGTGGCCCAGGTGGTTAACGCCTGATCCACATCGAGGTGGGGGCTACTCTCGGCAGGAGCCGGGACCCCACCTGTCGTCAATGAAAGGGAGTTGTCATTTATGTTGGTTATCCGTCCCATTGAGCAGAGAGACTTTGCCGGGCTCAAGACCTGTGCCATCGAGTCCGGCACCGGCATGACCTCGTTGCCGGTTAACGATGCCCTGCTGCAGCGTAAGATAGATGCGTCGACCCGAAGTTTTGCTGATAAGCCGGTGGGTAAGGGAGACTACCTCTATTTCTTCGTGGCCGAGGATCTGGACACCGGTGACATGGTGGGGACGTGTGCCATCGATGCTGCCGTCGGCTTGTCACAGCCTTTCTACAACTATCATATCGGCAAAGTCGTGCACTCTTCACCCAAGCTTGGCATCTACAACGTCGTTGAAACCCTGACCCTCTCTAATGACTACACCGGCAACTCCGAGCTCTGCACCCTGTTCTTGCGCGAGTGTGCCCGCGAGGGGCTCAATGGCCGCCTCCTTTCCAAGCACCGCTTTCTGTTTATGGCCGAGCACCCGGCGTTGTTTGATGAGACGGTGTTTGCCGAGATGCGCGGCGTGTCAGATGATGATGGCCACAGCCCCTTCTACGAGTGGTTGCAGACCCATTTCTTCTCGATGGATTTTCCTACCGTCGATTACCTGACCGGCATCGGTAAGAAGCGTTTTATTGCCGAGCTGATGCCCAAATATCCTATTTACATTAATTTGCTGAGCAAAGAGGCGCGGGCCGTGATTGGTCAGACCCACGACAAGACCCGCCCCGCCATCAAAATGCTGCAGGACGAAGGCTTCGTCAATCGTGGCTATGTCGACATTTTCGATGCCGGCCCCACCGTTGAGTGTGACGTGAAGAACATCCGCAGTGTAAGGCGCAGCAAAAAGCTGCGGGTACTGGTGGGGGAGCCCATCGGTGGCCGAGTTCATCTGATTTGTAACAGCCGTTTTGAGCAATATCGTGCCTGCTACGGTAATGCTCGGGTCGATCTCGACAAACACGAAGTCATCATCCCACCCAAGATGGCGGCGGCCCTCAAGGTGCAGGATGGCGACATGGTGCGCGCCGTCGATCTCGATTGACTCGGCATCACAGCGAGCAGAACCACATATGACACAGGCAGCCGCGGCTGTCTGCCAGCGACAGGGAGTGAATGGATGAGCCAGTTAGTGCAATTTCTCAACGGCCAGTGGCTTGCCGGTGAAGGCAAGCCGTTTGAGTCAATCGATCCGGCTAAAAATCGCGTGATCTGGCAGGGGGCTGCTGCCAGTGCGACCCAGGTAGATACCGCCGTCAAGGCCGCTCGCGCCGCCTTCTACCACTGGTCTGATATGAGCCTTGAGGCGCGCCTAGCCATAGTGCGGCGCTATGCCGAGCTGCTTGGCGAGCACCAAGAGGCGTTGGCACTCACTATCGCCCGGGAAACCGGCAAACCGCTGTGGGAGACCCGCACCGAAGTCGCGGCCATGCAGGGCAAGATTGCCATCTCCATCCGGGCCCATGACGAGCGTACCGGCTCGGTCGAAAATGCCATGCCGGGCGCCAAGGCGTTTATCCGTCACAAGCCCCACGGGGTGGTGGCGGTGTTCGGTCCCTACAACTTTCCGGGCCATCTACCCAACGGTCATATCGTGCCGGCGCTGATTGCGGGTAACGCCGTGGTGTTTAAACCCTCCGAGCTGACGCCCATGGTCGCCGAAGCCATGGTCAAGGTGTGGCAGGAAGCAGGCCTGCCCAAGGGGGTGCTCAATCTGGTGCAAGGGGAGGTAGAGACCGGCAAGGCGCTGGCTGGCAACCCCGGTCTCGACGGCCTCTTCTTTACCGGTTCGTCTCGCACCGGCCATTTCCTCCATCAGCAGTTTGCCGGTCAGCCGGGCAAAATTCTGGCCCTCGAGATGGGCGGCAACAACCCGCTGATCGTCAAGGATGTGAGCGACATCGACGGCGCTGTGCATGCCATCGTCCAGTCGGCGTTTATCACCTCCGGTCAGCGCTGCACCTGCTCGCGCCGGCTGTTTGTCGAGCGCGGCGAGCGGGGCGATGCGCTGGTCACCCGACTGGTCGAGGTGGCCAGCCAGATCAAGGTCGGCCTCTATGACGCCGCCGAGCAGCCGTTTATGGGCGCGATGATAAGCGAACGGGCAGCGCTCGGCATGGTAGAGGCACAAGCCAAGCTGCAACAGTTAGGTGGCGAGAGCCTGCTCACCCTCAAGCATCTGGCCGCGGGGACCGGCTTTGTCTCTTCGGGCATAATCGATGTGACCCGGGTCGTCGCATTGCCTGACGAAGAGTATTTCGGCCCGCTGCTGCAGCTGATTCGCTATGACGATTTTGATGCCGCCATCGAGCAGGCGAATGCCACCAGCTTTGGCCTATCAGCGGGATTGCTGGGGGATAACGAGGCGGATTGGCAACACTTTTTCAAGCGGATCCGCGCCGGTATCGTCAACTGGAACAAGCCTATTACCGGAGCCTCCAGTGCAGCGCCGTTCGGTGGTATCGGTGCCTCCGGCAACCACAGAGCGAGCGCCTACTACGCTGCAGACTACTGTGCGTATCCGGTTGCCTCCGTCGAAGATAGCAAAGCCGCCATGCCGGAACAGCTTTCTCCCGGCCTCTTCTTCTAAACAGACAACGACCAGGGGCCCCCATCGGCGGCCCCGTTTCGTCCCCGCACTCAAAGGAAAGAGCGATGCAAAAGGATATCGATACCCTGTTCAGCCATCTGTGGGATAACTACCTCAAGGTGACCCCAAGCGCCCGCAAGGTTCATGCCTTGCTCGGTGGTGGTGAACCGATCATTAACGATCACGTGGCGTTTCGTACTTATAACCTGCCCAAGCTGGGGCTGGAGAAGCTGGCGGCACATTTTCTGGCGCTCGGTTACGAGCAGAAGGGCGAGTACATTTTCAAGGCCAAAAAGCTCTACGCCCGCCACTATGAGCACCCATCCCCCGATGCCCCCAAGGTCTTTATCAGCGAGCTGAAGGTGGAAGAGCTTTCCGAAGGCGCGCAGGCCATCATCCACCAGCTGACGGATCAGGTGCCCGTTCATCTGACCGATACCCCGGCATTTCTCTACACCGGCGCCCCTTGGCAGGTCTCCTATGCCGATTATCAGATCTTGCTGGCAGAGAGCGAGTATGCGGCCTGGATGGCTGCCTGGGGTTACCGTGCCAATCACTTCACGGTCAATATCAACAGGTTAAAGGATTTTGACACCATTCATCAGGTCAATGGGGCGCTCAAGGCCGCAGGCTTTGTGCTCAACAGTGCGGGGGGCGAAGTGAAAGGGGACCCGCAGGTGATGCTGGAGCAATCCGCCACCATGGCCGACAAGGCTGACGTGCCGTTCAGCGATGGGGTGCGCACTATCCCGAGCTGCTTCTACGAATTTGCCCTGCGCTATCCGCAGCCGGATGGGGTGCTCTATCCGGGCTTTGTGGAAGCGTCGGCTGACAAGATCTTCGAATCGACCAACGCCATGTAGTCCCGTACCCCGGTTTAAACCGCACTGGCACAACAGGTGGGCATCGCCGCCCGCCTCTTGGCAGGGGCGGTGGTTATCGCAGCTGCAACTCGCCTGCGATAACCAGCACAGTATCCATTCCTGCGGCCTTGCCTGCCTCAAGCCCGATCCGACTGTCTTCAAACACCAGGCAGTGGGCGGGATTGACCCCCAGTCGTTTGGCCACCAGCAAAAAAGTATCGGGGTGGGGCTTGTGGTGGGTGACATCGTCAGCGCTCACCACCACCTTGATATAGGCGTCGAGCCCGGTGCGGTGCAGGATGGCATCCGCTTGACTGCGTGGTGAGCCGGTGCCGATCCCCATCGCTCTCTTGCCGTGATAGTGCCTGACCAACTCCCACATCTTGGCAAAAACGCTGACCTTGTCGATATGTTGCATATAGAGGGCAATCTTGCGCTGGGTAAAGGCTTCGACATCGACCTCCAGCCCTTGCTGCTCAGCCAGCATGGTGATGATCTGGCGGGTGGGCATGCCACCGTACTGATAGATCTGGTCTCGCTTGAAGGGAATGCCGAACTCGGCGCAGGTGTGCGCCCACGCATCCAGATGAAGGGGCATGGAGTCTACCAGGGTGCCATCCAGATCGAAGATCAGGGCATCGTAGTGATCAAAGGGGTACTGCGCGTTCATCGGGGATCCTCGCACGACATGTGGGCTAACTCAGCCAAACTAACAGCACGCTTCCACCGTGGGCGGCGATGGTTTTTCGCTCTCTTGCTGATGTATGAGACAATGATCCGTTCATTGCCGGATACTTTGGCAAGCCAGATCAGCGAGCCCGCTTATGACCTCGAATATATCCCCTAAAACCATTTTCTCCAGTGTGGCGCTGGTGATCGCGTTGGGATCATTGGAAAAGAGTATCGTCACCACCCCGCTCCCCATGATTGGTGCCGAGCTGCAGGCTGGGGCTGCCCTGACCTGGGTGGTGACCGCCTACCTGCTGGCCGCCACGGCCGTGTTGCCCCTTTACGGCAAGCTGAGCGATCTGTTTGGTCGGGTACGTATGCTCAATATAGGTATCGGCCTCTTTTTAGTCGGCTCGGTGGCCTGTGCCCTCTCCCAGGATCTGCCCACCCTGCTGGTGGCCCGGGTGCTGCAAGGGTTGGGCGGCGGCGGCCTGATCGCCCTCGCGTTTACCGTGATTGCCGACACCATACCGCCGCGGGAGGTGGGCAAGTATCAGGGTTACATCTCGGCGGTGTATGCGGTCTCCAGCATCGCCGGCCCGCTGCTTGGCGGCTACTTTACCGAGCAGCTCAGCTGGCGCTGGATCTTCTGGATCAACCTGCCGCTCGGGGCGCTGGCGATGTTTTTGATTAACCGTAACCTCAAGCAGCTCAACGTCCGCCGTCATAGTCGCTTTGACTGGCAGGGGGCGGGGCTCCTTATCACAGTCACTACCCTGACCTTGTTGCTGCTGTCGCCAGAGGCGAACCTGCCCGCCATCTGGCTGGCGGGTGGGCTGGCGGTCTCGCTGCTGCTGTTGATCTTCATCGAACGGCGTGCGCACGACCCTATATTGCCTGCCCACCTGGCCCGCTTGCCCGGTTATCTGGTGAGTGTGCTGCTGGTCATGCTCTCCCAGCTGCTGATGTTTGCGGTGCTGGTTTACCTGCCATTGCAGATGCAGTGGCAAAAGGGGCTGAGCGCCAGCCAGAGCGGGGTTAGCATGGTGATCTTTATGATCTCCATCACTGGCGGCGCCTTTGTCGGTGGCAAGCTGATCGGCCGTACCGGTCACTACAAGCGCTTGGTGGTAGTCGGCTTTGCCCTGGCGGCGGTAGCGCTGTGGCAGATCCATTTTGATGCCTGGGTCAAGTTGGCCCTGGGCTTCGCTGGTCTTGGTCTTGGTATGGTGCTGCCTGCCCTCTCGGTGGTGGTGCAAAATGCGCTGCCACGGGCCGATCGCGGTATTGGCATGTCACTGTTTAACTTTGGCCGTGAGCTGGGCGGCGTGGTCGGGGTGGCTATTTGCGCCATGCTGTTCCACTCCCAGTTGCCCGCAGGCAGCGCGGGTCAACTGAGTTCACTGAGCCCGCAAGTGCTGGCCCCCGGTTTTAGCGCCACCTATATCGGCATGGCGGTGATCGCCACCCTGGCGTTGCTGCTTACCTTGCTGGCGCTCAAGCGCCATGAGCTGACTGCCATCAGCACCTGATGATGCGAGCAGCCATACCGCACTCTGGTAAGGGGCAAACCGTGCTGTTGGTTGGCCCGGATAGTTGCTTATCAGCAGTGTCATGGCACTTTCTACCAGATCAAAGTGAGGCATGTGCAAGGGGGTGGCGCTGAGGTTGGCGAGCAGGAGCAGGGTATGCCACTGACCGGTGTGCGGGTCTTGCCAGCGACGGCGGTAGCTGATGCGCTGTGGGTCTTGCTCATCTAGCAGCATAAAGTCACCGTGACGAATCACCGGGTAGGTCTTGCGCAGGGCAATCAGCTGGCGATAGCAGTGAAACGGTGAATCGGAGCGGGCCAGTTGCTCGGCGGCATTGATCTGGCGGTGATTCTCGTTGAGTACAATCCAGGGCGGGGCCGCGCTAAATCCCCCGTGCAACGTGGCATCCCACTGCATCGGGGTGCGGGCGTTGTCGCGGCTGATGGCATCGATCTGGCGGCTCAGCTTGGCGGGGTCCTGTTCTGACTGGCTGGCGCGGTAGTTGATGGCCTCCACGTCACGCAGCTCATCGTGCTGCCAGTGACGGTTGGTCATGGCCAGCTCCTCCCCCTGATAGATGAAGGGCGTGCCCTGCATCATATGCAGCACCATGGCCCACAGCTTGGCACTGGTTTCGCGCCACTCGGATCTGTCGTCGCCAAAACGGGAGACCGCACGGGGCAGGTCGTGGTTACCCAGAAACAGGCTGTTCCAGCCAAGCGTGTGCAGCCCGCGTTGGTGGCGGGCCATGGCCCGTTTGAAGGTAAGGGGATCAAAGCGAGAGGACCACTTGTCCCGACCTAATCCCAGATGCTCGAAATTGAACACCATGCTGAACTCGCTACCCTGGGGGTTGGAATAGTGCTGCATATGGGCGAGATCCGCCCCCCAGGTTTCCCCCACCGTGATGATCCCCTTGCCGCCAAAGCTCGCGGCATTGAGCTCGCGAATATAGGCGTGCAGGCGCGGGCCATTGCTCATGGCAAGTCGGTCCCACTCCTTGCTCACCATGTCGATCACATCGAAGCGAAATCCCTTGATCCCTTTGGCCAGCCAGAAGTTGATCACCTGTGCCATCTCGGCGCGCACCGCCGGGTTGTCCCAGTCCAGATCGGCCTGACTCACATCGAAGTTGTGCAGGTAGTAGCGGTTGAGGGCTGGCACATACTGCCAGCCGCTGCCACCAAAGATCGATTCTACCGGGTGAGCGTCGACAAAGGCCTGATCCCGAAATACGTAGTAGCCCTGATAATGGGGATCCCCCGCCAACGCCTGTCTGAACCACTCATGCTCGGTGGAAGTGTGGTTGGCGACGATGTCCATCATGATGCCGATGCCGTGGGTGGCCGCGTCATTAATCAGTTGCTCCATCTCGGCCATAGTGCCGAAAGCCGGGTCAATGGCGCGGTAGTCCGCCACGTCGTAGCCGTTGTCCCGTTTGGGGGAGCGATAGATGGGGGTGAGCCACAGCAGGTCGACCCCCAGCTCTGCCAGATAGGTGAGGCGCTGGCGGATGCCGTTGATATCGCCCATGCCATCACCGTCGCTGTCCTGAAAGCTCATGGGGTAGATCTGGTAGATGACGCAGCTTGCGAGGTCGATGGTGGGAGAGTGCACTGTGGTCGGGGGCATCGGGGGGGGAGCCGGTGAGGGAAGTCGTGCTGCTATCTTACGCAGAGGTGCAAGGCAGCAACAGGATCAGGCCGAGGTTGAAACGGGTTTCATTATGGGTTGATGGTCAAAAGTGGGAAGAGGGTCACAAAGGGGCCATCCTGAACCTGTGGTTAGCATGGCCTGGTGCGCATCCGTCATCTGGCTCAGGCAATCAGTTTGAATTCAATGACGTAGAGTGGCGGCAGGGTGGGATAGATGTCGCGGATCACCTGTTTAAGCTCGAGGAGGGTCATGTTCTCCTGGTGGGCGTGCTCAGCGGTGAGCTCTGCAAAGGTGATGGCGCTGACAGTGAGCACCTCGATGGTGGCAAAGGGCTGATGTTCGGGGTTGGTGAAGAGCGCCAGCCGTTGGCCGGGCTGCCAGTTGGCTTCGCGCTCGTCGCGGATGGTGATGGTTTTG
>JBOFSK010000122.1:0-1911 GCA_051651505.1 Aeromonas sp. | reverse complement strand
GAGCAAGGGGTGGCGCGGCTATCTGGATTTGTGGCAGACCCTCAAGGGTCGTAAATTCGATGCCCTGCTCCATCTGCAGGCCGCCATGCGCGCCAGCATCGCCACCCTCGGCATCAGGGCCAACATCAAACTCGGTTTTGATAGGGCGCGAGCTAACGACGGTCAGTGGTTGTTCACTAACCACAAGGTGCCGTCCCCCACCTCCCCCCATGTACTGGACGGGTTCCTCGCCTTCGCCAACGAGCTCGGCATCAAGGATCTGACGCCAGACTGGCAACTCCCCATCAGCACCGAGCATAAGGCCTGGGCCCAGGAGAAGATTGGCGGCAAGCCAACCCTGCTGATCTGCGCCGCCGCCAGCAAGGCATTCAAAAACTGGACGGCCGCAGGCTATGCCGCGTTGGCAGATCACGCCGCCAGCAAAGGCTTTCAGGTCTATCTCTGTGGCGGGCCAGCCAAGCTGGAGCGGGATCTGGCCGCCGAGATCCAGCACCTCAGTCAGAGTAAGCCGGCCGATCTGGTGGGGCAAACCAAGCTCAAACAACTGCTGGCGCTGATTAGCGAAGCGAGTCTGGTGCTGGCCCCCGACACCGGCCCCACCCATATGGCAACCCTGGTTGGCACCCCGGTGATCGGCCTCTATGCCCACCACAATCCGGCGCGCACCGGCCCCTATCTGTGCCGCGACTACGTGGTGAGCGTCTATCAGCAGCTGGTCGAGCAAGAGACCGGCAAACCGCTGGCGGAGCTCAGCTGGCGTACCCGCCTCAAAGACCCGGGTGCCATGAGCCAGATCACCCATGAGCAAGTGATCGCCGCCTTCGATCGCCTCTGCGCCGATCGCTTGCTGCCACCCTAACGCGCAACCCCAAAATACCGCAGCAAGCAACCAGTAACCTGATCGGCTGGAATATTTTTTCAGCCGTTTTTTTATGCGCCGCATTCTGGTAAAATTTGTCGCCTTTACATCCCCCTGACTTAATAATTTTCCGCTTTTTGCGTTTGACTGTCTCCCTTTCGGGCACAAGACGGCGGCCTCTGCTACAACAAAAATGCGGCTTTCGATTAAAGGTAATCACATGGCACAACAAGGCACTCTCTATATCATCTCTTCTCCGAGCGGCGCGGGTAAATCCAGCCTGCTCAATGCCTTGCTGACCCAACATAAGGCTGCAGGCAAGATGCAGCTGTCAGTTTCCCATACCACCCGCGCCACCCGCCCGGGCGAAGAGCAGGGGGTGCACTACCACTTTGTGCAAGTGGAAGAGTTCAAGGCGCTGATCGAGCGCGGTGATTTTCTGGAATGGGCCCAAGTGTTCGGCAACTACTACGGCACCTCCCGCGCCGCCATCGAAGCCTGCCTGGCCAAGGGGATCGACGTCTTCCTCGACATCGACTGGCAGGGCGCCCGCCAGATCCGCGAGCTGATGCCGACCAAATCCATCTTTATTTTGCCCCCCAGCCGTGAAGAGCTGGAGCACCGCCTGATTGGGCGTGGTCAGGACAGCCGCGAGGTCATCGCCGGCCGGATGGCGAAAGCCATTGCCGAAATGGTGCACTACGACGAGTATGACTATGTCATTATTAATGATGACTTTGAGCAGGCACTGCGCCAGCTTGGGTCCATTATTGAGTGCCAGCGGCTGGAAATGCATCACCAACAGCAGGCCCATAAAAACTTGCTGCAACAGCTACTGGCAGAATAAGCCAAAAACAAGTAAACTTTTGCGTCATTTTTAAACACTGCTTTTCTAAACACAGAAAGCCCACATACTGGAGTCCTGCATGGCACGCGTTACTGTAGAAGATGCTGTAAAACAGGTAGGTAACCGTTTTGACCTGGTGCTGGTCGCCGCCCGCCGCGCTCGTCAAATCGCGGTACAAGGCAAAGATCCCCTGGTCGACGAAGAG
>JBOFSK010000121.1:0-5754 GCA_051651505.1 Aeromonas sp. | reverse complement strand
CCGCTGGTGCGCCGCCACGCCAATGACTATTACGCCGGTCGGGTGGTGCTGCTCGGTGATGCCGCCCACACCATCAACCCGCTGGCGGGGCAGGGGGTCAACCTCGGCTTCAAGGATGTGGCCTGCTGGGCTGATCTGTTGCAAGGCGCTGGCGCCGACTGGCATCAGCTGGCGTTGGCGGGTCGTTATGAGCGCCGTCGTCGCCCCGACAATGTGCTGATGCAGTCGGGGATGGATCTCTTCTACGGGGTGTTCAGCAACGAGATTGGCCCCCTTAAGCTGGCCCGTAATCTGGCCCTTAATCTGGCGGATAAGGCCGGCCCCCTTAAGGAGATGGCCCTGCGTTACGCGCTGGGGTTGGTGTAACGGCAGGCGCCTACTGCGCAGGGGGAGAGGAGCGAGCGCCGGATCCGCATAACGTCATGTGGCGGCGCCGCATAAAGAGCGTTATATCGCTCACAGCCACGCTGTTTGCAGCTCCGCCCCCTGATGGAGGCTCCCGGCTGTCGAGGTGTTAGGAAAACACCCGAAAACGCACCGCATCATCCATAAAGGTTTTCTCTGCGGCCGGTTGCTTGATGCAGCCAAAGGGCATCTGGGCCCGCAGCAACCAGCTGGCGGGCAGGTGCCACTCTTGGCGCACCGCCTCGTCAATGAGCGGATTGTAGTGCTGCAGGGAGGCGCCGATCTGCTCCTGAGCCAGGGTGGTCCAGACCGCAAACTGGGCGATGCCGGTGGCATGTTCCGACCAGACGGGGAAGTTGTCGGCATAGAGGGCGAACTTTTGCTGCAGATCCTTGATGACGTCGGTGTCTTCAAAAAAGAGCACAGTGCCAAAGCCGGCACGAAAGCAGCTATCCACCTTGGCCTCACTCTGGGCATACGCCTCTGGCGGCACAATCTTTTTCAGCTCGGCTTTGACCATATCCCACAGCTTGTGATGCTGGGCGCCAAACAGAATGACGGCGCGGGAGCTTTGGGAGTTAAAGGAGGAGGGACTGTGCCTGATGGCATCCTGAATGAGGGCCGTTAGCTGCTCTGGCGTATGGGACACCTGGTCCCCCAGGGCATAGATGGTGCGACGTGCTTTGATCTGCTCGAGAAATGGATTGCTCATAACCTCTCCTCTGTCACGTTGGACGTCATATTGGCCGGCAAGGCTGCTGGCCACGGTGTGTCAAGGTATAGACGATAAACGCCCCCGGGATCGGTGGCTTGCTGTGATGCCGGTTGATTCAGTGATGTCAGGGGAGAGACATCAGTTAGCTCCCTGACAGTATTTGTCTGATGGCTAGCGCCCCGGAGCGCCCTGCGACAATGGCATCCTCCGGATTTTTTGCCCGATGCTGCTGGGTGTTTAATTTTTTTCTGTTCAAATTCAATCTATTGATATTTTTCCTGAGTAGGGATGACGGTTTTTCGGGGTGATGAACGCGCTGTTCCTGTGACAAGCCTGCGCTGGCATACCGTTCACTTATTTGTATAGTGCAGGGAAATTAATCAAGGGTTGCAGGAGTAATGATGAAGATGAGCATGCATGGCATCAGGATGTTGACGCTGCTGGGTACGTTATTGCTGGGCAGTACAGCGGCCTGCGGCTCGGAAACCCTCAATACCATACTCGGTGGCGGCGCGGGCGGGGTGGCAGGCACCATGATCGGCAAGCAACTGGGCGGTGAGACCGGCGCCCTGGTTGGGGCTGCATTGGGTGGTGCTGCCGGTGGTGCGGCGACGGCCAACAAGGGTAACAAGAATGAAGCGGCCCTGGGCGGCGCGGTGGGCGCCCTGGGTGGTGCCGCCATCGGTAAGAGTGTTGGCGGCGATACCGGTCAACTGATCGGGGCCGGAGTGGGTGGGGCTGGGGGATCGGCCATCGGTGCCAAGACCGGCGATGGTCACCAGAGCAAGGATCGCTATTACGATGATGATCACCGCCATCGCAAACACCATAAGAAGCACAAAAAGCATAAAAAGCACAGATGGCACGATGACGATTGATGCGCGTGTGCAGTGAATGCTGACGATGAAAAAACGGGGCCTGCTGGCCCCGTTTTGCATTCTGTGGTCACTCGATTGGGCGGTTACCAGATCGCGCGGTCACACCAGTCGATGCTGGCGACGACCGGCGGCAAAGGCGTTGAGGTTATCGATCAGCTGATCGGCCAGACGCTGCATCGACCCCTCACTTGCCCACGCCACATGGGGGGTCAGAATGAAGTGGGGATATTGCAGCGCTCTCATCAATGGATGGTCGGGGGGCGGCGGTTCGACGCTCGCCACATCGAAACCGGCGCCACCGAGTTGGCCATTGGCCAGCGCGTGCAGCAGCGCCTCTTCATCCACCAGTCCGCCGCGGCCGACGTTGATCAGCAGGGCGCCCGGTTTCATCAGATCCAGCTCCCGCTTGCCAATCAGGTTGCGGGTATAGGGGGTGAGCGGGCAGTGCAGGCTGATCACATCCGAGCTCTGCAGCAGTTCATCGAGCGGTAGCCGATCCTCATCGTGGCTGGCGCCGACCTGGCTCTGGGCGTAGCGCACTGTCATGCCCATCCCTATTGCGCGTTCACCCAGTGCCTGACCCAGGGTGCCCTTGCCGATGATGCCGATCTGCTTGCCGTGCAGATCCATGATGTTGTGATCGAAGAAGCAGAACTGGCCACTCTGTTGCCAGCGTCCCTCCAGCAGCGACTGGCGCCAGCAGAAGAGGTTGCGCGCCAGCGCCAGGATCAGCGCCATGGCGTGCTCCGGCACCGAGGGGCCCGCGTAGTTGCGGATGTTGCACACCCCGACGTTGGCGGCGCGGCATGCCGCCAGATCCAGGTTGTCACTGCCGGTGGCGGCCAGGGCGATCAGTTTCAGTTCCGGCAATTGGGCCAGTTCTGCAGTCCCGATCCGCACCTTGTTGATGATGGCGATGCTGGCATTTTGCAGTCGCTCGACGACCTGCTCGGGGGCGGTATTTGGATAGCTCTGCCAGTGATGGGGAAAGTCAGGGTGATGCAGGGTAATGCCCGCATCCAGGGTATCGCTGTCGAGAAAGACGATTTGCTGCATGGAGTTTTCTGCCATTTTGCCAAGGGCGAGCCACTATGATGCCAAACAGAGTCAGTTCAGTGCTACTGCAGTGCATCGAACTGACCAGACTTTATGGGGCCGATGTGACCTTGCGCGTGCTTTGGCGGGTCAAGGGAGATCAATTAGCGAGCTTAGAGCCAGCCCAGATGGTTGAGCCAGCCGTGAATACGGTTGGGGGTTTCACCCAGTTCCATTAGCGCGTAGGGGCGGTAGTTGAGCTTGTGGCTGCGCCGGCTCTCGCTTTTGCGGGCCTCGGCGGCTAGCAGGGGCCAGCGATTGCCATCTTCCTGATAGAGATCCAGGGTCGGGATGGCCCCCTGAGCGACCTGTTTGGCCAAGGTCTGGTTGCTCTGCTGGTTGGGGAAGAACCCGTCGAGCAGTACCAGTGCATCGGGGGCGGGTAACTGTTCACTGGCGATGAGGTTGGCGGTCCAGGCGGCGCCGGTGCCTTGTGCCAGGATCAGCTTAAAGCCCCCTTCCTGCAGTTTGGCATCGGTCAGTTTGCTGATCCGCTCGGCCAACTGCTGGCGAAACGCATCGCTGTTTTTCTGCTTCTTCTCGGCGGCAGGGTCGAATTCGGTCTGCTCGTGGGAGGGGAGCAATAACAGCGTGTCAAAGCCCAGCTGGCCGAGGGCGCGGGTCAATTGCCACAGCTGGCCGCTGCGCTGCCAATCCGGCAGTAAAATTGCCAGCCCCAGGTATTTTTCACTGTCGTGTTTGGCAAACAGCACCGTCTGTTGGTCGATCTGGGTAACATGGGGTTGCCCTTGCCAGTCGCTGGGCTGCCAGTGATCCTGTGGTGGTGGCGTGACTTCGCTCGCTTGCAGGGAGTGGCCGGCCAGCATGATCAACATCAGCAGTGATAAACATAATCTGGCCATAGTGTGCTCTCCCTTGTTAATCGGGTTAGCGGCAGCTGAGCGGGTTTCTAAAGGCGGGTGCGACGAGAGCAATAAAAAAGCGAACCAGAGGTTCGCTTTTTTGCAATCAAGGTAACGCGGTCAATTAGTTGACGCGACGCTTGAATTCGCCGGTGCGGCTGTCGATTTCGATCTTGTCACCGATCTCTACGAAAGCGGCAACAGCCAGTTCGTAGGTAGTACCCTTCAGACGGGCAGGCTTGGTCACTTTACCGGAGGTGTCGCCACGGGCAGCCGGCTCGGTGTACTCAACTTCGCGAACGATAGTGGTTGGCAGTTCAACGGAGATGGCTTTCTCGTTGTAGAAAGTCACTTCACAGATGTCTTCCATGCCGTCTACCAGGTAGTTCAGCGCGTCACCCAGGTTATCTTTTTCGATATCGTGCTGGTTGTACTCGGTGTCCATAAAGACGTACAGCGGATCGGAGTAGTAAGAGTAGGTGCACTCTTTACGCTCCAGCTGAACCACGTCCAACTTGTCGTCGGCCTTGAAGACGGTCTCGGTAGCGCTGCCGTTCAGCAGGCCTTTGAGCTTCATTTTGACCACGGCGGAGTTACGGCCGGATTTGTTGAATTCAGCCTTCTGAACCACCATCGGCTCGGTGCCGATCATGACTACGTTACCAGCGCGGATTTCCTGTGCGGTTTTCATGTAAAAAATTCCTGTTCGTGAAACGGACGGATAAAAACTGCCAGATTATATACGGCTTTCTAAAAATTTCACCAATCGCGTGACGAGATCCCCATCCCGGAGCAACTTCTGTGGCCAGCTTCGCCCATGTTGCTGCCAGCTTGTGGTGTGCATTGGCCATTGGGCCCAAAGTTCGCTGCACGCTTCCCCGCGGTTAAGGGCGAGATTAACGTCGCGCAGCCATTGGCTGCACCCGGCGGGCAAGTCCGCCAGATAGTGATCGAGAAAACCGTTCAGCTTGATGATGTGAGCTTCCTCTTCCTGCTGGTAGATGTGCCACAGGAAAGGGCGAGCTGCCCACTGAGCCCGCACGAAGGAGTCCTCTCCGCGCACCAGATTGAGATCGCAGCTCCATAGCAATCGATCGTAACCGGCCTGATCGGTCATCGGCAGCAACTTGATGGTGAGATTGCCCGAGCGGAGCAAATCTCCCGCGCAGGTGGTAGCGATAACATCGTCAAGGCCCGCACCGCGCAGCACATCCGTGAGCGAGCGCCCGAGCGGCAGCAGCAAGGTAATGGGGGTGGCGCTTTGGCACCAGCTCTCGACCAGACTTTTCAGCGCCTCGCTCTCGTAGGTAAAGAGGCTGACTCGCAGCTCGTTGTCAGCCTTGGGGGGCAGGCCAAGGCTAGCCCAGTAGGCGGCAAGCCCTGCCTTATCTTGTTGCCACCGCTCCCGTTCGGCGATGAGCCCCTGCTCGCACAGGAGACCGCCGGTTTTTGCCGTAAAGCCCGGGAAGAAGAAGTATTTGTTGAGGCTTTTGCTGCCAACCCGCTGGGGCGAGGCGAGGGCGTGGCAATCCTCGACCCAGCTCTCCGCCGAGAGGTACTCCAGATTGATCCAGCAGGGGGGCTTGGGTTGGCTGGCCATTTGTTCAATGAAGGAAGCGGGCAGCTCGCAGGCAAAGGCCTCGATCACCACGCGTGCCGGGCTTGTGTCGGCAGGCAGGGTCTCATGCCAGTGCTGGATATAGATGCTATCGACCCACTGGCCATCCTGCGCCGGGTCGAGCCCCGGACAGATGCGGGCAAAGCTTGCCAGATCGTCCACCCAGAGCCGCACCTGAAC